>JACPOX010000166.1 GCA_016191305.1 Legionella longbeachae
TTGTGTTCTTCTTTAACATTAATTTATCATGGGGAAATAGAAAATATTTTTGATCGTCCCAAAATTAGAATTTCAAATGTAAAGCAGGGACAATGGGTCAATGAAACTATATCCTCATCTGGATATGAGGCTGCATTAAGCTATTTATTTGATTGGCTTGAACATTTACCAAAAAGCTATATTTTAAAAGCTGTGGGTCATCGAGTAGTTCATGGTGGGACTTTTTTTAATGGTCCAACCATCATTACTGAAAATGCAATTCAAAAAATATCATCTCTCATTCCATTAGCCCCTTTGCACCAACCCCACAATGTTGCCCTCATCAAGAGTATTCATAGACTTTATCCAAAACTACTACAAGTGGCTTGTTTCGATACTTCATTTCATCAGACCCAGGAAAAACTGGCCAAACTTTTTGCTATACCTCGAGAGTTAAGCGCCGAAGGGATTATTCGCTATGGCTTTCATGGTATTTCTTATGAATATATTGCTTCTATACTACCTAATTCAATAAAAAATAAAAAAGTAATTGTTGCTCATTTAGGTAATGGAGCAAGCATGTGTGCGATGCACAACGGAAAAAGTGTGGCAACTTCTATGGGATTTACTGCTTTGGATGGCTTAATGATGGGTACACGCTGTGGGATGATTGATCCAGGCATTATTTTATATTTAATTCAGGAAAAAAAACTAACAACTCAGCAAGTAAACGTTCTTTTGTATCAGAAATCAGGGCTATTGGGTGTTTCTGGAATCAGTGGTGATATGCGTGAGCTGCAGTCTAGTAAAGATGTTCATGCGCTTGAAGCAATTGATTTATTTTGTTATAGGGCAGCAGGAGAGTTATGCGCCTTATGTAATAGTTTAGAAGGTTGTGATGCAATTATTTTTACTGCTGGCATTGGTGAACATTCAGCATTAATCAGAAAAAAAATAGCTGATCGATTGGCATGGTTAGGGGTTACTATAGATGAAAATGCAAATAAAAATAACGCAGAGGTGATTAGTCATTATACCAGCAAAATTTTTGTAGGGATTATCCCGACGAACGAAGAATACATGATTGCAAAACATACTATGAATATGATTTAAAAAAGGAGACATGCTATGAAACATCATTCTCAAGGATTTTTAACTTTGGTTAATGAGTCTAAAAGTCGGATTAAAGAAATTAGCCCACAAGAGTTAAAAGAAAAAATTGATCGCCATGAACTTATGCAAATTATTGACGTTCGTGACGAAAATGAATTGAGCACAGGATATATTCCAGGTGCAACTCATTTGAGTAAAGGAATCATTGAACGTGATATTGAAAAACTTATCCCTGACCTGCAAAAACAAATTATTGTATATTGCAGCGGCGGATTTCGATGTGCACTGGTCGCAGATAATTTACAAAAAATGGGATATCATCATGTTTATTCCTTGAGCACTGGTTTACAAGGATGGCTAGACCTTGGTTATCCTATTGAAAATAAAAAATAGTTAGTAACTCCGGAGCGAGAGTGAACTTAGATCTAAGGTGCTTCTGGATGTGGGAATAAGAGTTCACGTAAACGTATGGAATATTTGAACTGAGTAAATTACTTATACCCACAAATGTTAAGGCATTGCTCCTCTATATTAATTATCGTGTTTTTTAGCAAGAAACCAGGGAATTAATACAAATAAAATTAACCCACCTATCAAAAATGCTTCAAAAACAAATACATTTCCCACTGGGATTTGTGAAGGAGGTACAAAACCAATAAATATAGCAATGAGGCAGCACAGAATATAAGGCCATTTGAGCACATAAATCACTAAGCATCCAGTAAGCAGCGTTGATGGAGTCGAGCAATATAAATGCTGTACTTAAAACAGAGAATATAATTGCTTGGGTAAAGAGAATAGGTGTTGGAGCTCCGTATTTATTAGTATACGCAAATATTGCCGGCAAAGAACCATCACGCGCAGAAACCATTAGTCCTTTAGTAGGACCAATTATCCATGCGGACACACCACTTAAACCCCCTAATATAATTAAAACAGCAATTATTGAAGTCATCCAAGGTACATTGTAGGAGTTAAAAAACACAGCATAGGCATCAATAAGCCCAGATACAACACTTAAATTGTGGCTAGGAACTACTACAACTATAGCCAAGGAACCTAATGAAAGTGTAGAAATGACTAAAATGGTTGAATATAATAACGCCTTAGGATAATCCCGCTGCGGATTCTTAACTTCTTCAGCATGAACAGCAGACATTTCCATGCCAAGTAAACCAAATAATATTGCTGCAAATAAAGATAAATTACCAAAAGATTCAAAGTTGGGTAACCAGGAAGAAGGATAGCCAACTGCGATAGGCTTGCCTTCTAATGCCCAATATACTGCCAAGGCAATAATTAGAAGCATAGGAAAAATTGTACCTAAAGTAGCTCCAATTGTGCTCACTATACTTGATACTTTCATCCCAAAACAGTTAAGTATTGTGAATAACCAGAATAGGGTAAGAACTGTTCCTAACAGATAAAATTTATTATTTCCTAATTCAGGTGATATTAAATATGCCAAAGTGGCTGCTATAAATGCGAGTATGGTAGGGTACCAAACAACATTATAAATCCATTGAAGCCAAATCGTAATAAAAGCTGCGCGCTTACCGAAAGCTTCTCGTACCCAAACATAAATACCACCAGTATTCGGATAGGCTGTGGCTAATTCTGCAGCAACAAGAGCAACCGGAATAAAGAATGCCAATGCAGCTACAATATAATAAGATACTAATGAAAAACCAAGTTTGGCGCTAATAGGTAAAGTACGTAAACTATCTACAGCAATTACGTTAATCATTACTAAAGAAAAAACACTTAAAACTCTTTTAGATTGATTCATGATTAATCCTTAATAGCTGCAGTAATTGTTATAGCGAGCGACATAAGCTAAAGAGCTATCGCATTAATGATTAAGAAAGCCAGAACAAATTTATTTATACACCCACATGATTTGTAATCAGTGAGCGGTCGCGAAGTATAACATTTGGAATTGAAAAAAAACAATAAGCTAGAATGGTTTCTACATTGTTTAAATTGTAGTAATCCTTAAAAAAGCAGTTGACCTTCTATTACTAATACCTACTGCACTGAGTATATAGACATTCACCCTGATTAAAAGCTGAGTGGTCGCAATTTGCGACCACTTCTTTACCCCATATTTACATTAAGAACACAGATTTCTTAAAACATATTGAAGAATACCACCATTTTTATAGTATTCTAATTCATCAGCAGTATCGATACGGCATAATGCCTTAATATGATCTTCTTGACCATTAATACGTAGTATTGTTACAGGAACCATTGATCCTGGAGTTAAGGAATCAGATACTTCGATACTGATACGCTCATCTCCTTTCAGATCCAAGGTTTTTCGTGTCATACCATTACAAAATTGTAAAGGTAAAACACCCATACCAATTAAATTTGAGCGATGAATACGTTCAAAGCTTTCAGTAATTACTGCTTTTACACCAAGTAAATTAGTTCCTTTTGCTGCCCAGTCTCTTGATGAACCTGTACCGTATTCTTTACCTGCAATCACTACTAACTCATGATGGTGTTTTTGATAAAGCATAGATGCATCGTATATAGACATAACTTCTTCAGTAGGAATGTAACGCGTAATCCCACCTTCTTGACCAGGAGTCATTTCATTACGAATGCGGATGTTGGCAAAAGTACCACGCATCATGACTTCATGGTTACCTCGTCGAGAGCCGTATGAGTTAAAGTCTTTCTCCTCAACTCCCTTCGATTTTAAATATAGACCCGCAGGGGAGTTTGCTTTAATAGACCCAGCAGGAGAAATATGATCCGTGGTAATTGAATCACCAAATAAGGCCAATATATACGCTTGGTTAATCGGCTTAATGGGTTCAGGTTGCATTTTTAAGTTATCAAAAAATGGTGGATGCTGAATGTAGGTTGAATGGGAGTCCCATTCATAGGTTTTGCCGCTACTAGTTTTAATTGCTTGCCAGTGCTCATCACCTAGAAATACTTCGGCGTATTCTTTTCGGAACATTCCACCACTTACTTTAGATACTTCTTCAGCAACTTCAGCATTAGATGGCCAAATATCTTTTAGATATACATCATTTCCATCCTTATCTTTACCTAGGGGATCTTTACTGAGATCAATACAAGTTGTACCGCACAAAGCAAAAGCAACAACTAAAGGAGGGGAGGCGAGCCAGTTTGCTTTGACTTGAGGATGTACACGTCCTTCAAAATTACGGTTTCCTGATAAAACCGCTGAAACAACGAGATCATTGTCGCTTACACAATGAGAAATCACATCAGGAAGAGGCCCAGAGTTACCAATACATGTGGTACAGCCATAGCCAACCAAATTAAATCCTAATTGATCCAAATAGGACTGCAAGCCAGCTTGTTTTAGATAATCCGTAACTACTTTAGATCCTGGGGCTAAAGAGGATTTAACCCATGGCTTGCGTTGTAAGCCTTTTTCAATTGCTTTTTTAGCTACTAAACCTGCAGCCATAAGTACACTTGGGTTGGAAGTATTAGTGCAGCTGGTAATTGCAGCAATGACTACATTCCCATGTTTCATTTGATAATCATGATTTTTAACCGAAAAAGAACTCTCTTCTTCTTCTTCTTTACCCGCTTCCTTTAGAAAAGCAGAGAATTCCATAGGTAAGGTATTTAGCGTCACTTTATCTTGTGGTCTTTTTGGGCCTGCCAGTGAAGGTACAATGGAACTTAAATCAAGTTCTAATGTATCCGTAAATACAGGATCTTCGCTGTTTTGGTCATACCACATACCTTGTGCTTTCGCATAGGTTTCTACTAGGCTAATAGTGTGCTTATCACGACCAGTAAGTTCTAAATAACGAATAGTCTCTTTGTCGACTGGGAAAAATCCACATGTGGCGCCATATTCAGGAGCCATATTTGAAATAGTTGCCCGATCAGCAAGAGGTAGATCATTCAACCCAGGGCCATAAAATTCAACAAATTTACCTACTACACCTTTTTTTCTAAGCATTTGCGTTACAGTAAGTACTAGATCAGTTGCTGTAATTCCTTCTTTCATTTTTCCAGATAACTTGAAGCCGATAACTTCAGGAATTAACATAGAAACAGGTTGACCTAACATAGCAGCTTCTGCTTCAATACCACCAACTCCCCAGCCTAATATCCCTAAACCATTAATCATTGTTGTATGAGAATCAGTTCCTACCAAAGTATCTGGATAAGCATATAAATCTCCATTATCGCTACTGCTCCATACCGTTTTCCCCAAATATTCCAGATTTACCTGATGGCAAATACCTGTTCCAGGAGGAACGACCTGAAAGTTATCAAATGCCTTTTGTCCCCAACGCAAAAACTCATAACGCTCGTTATTTCGATGCATCTCGATCTCGGTATTTACATGCAAAGAATCATTGGTTCCGAATTTGTCAACCATTACAGAGTGATCGATAACTAGATCAACAGGCGATAATGGAGAAATTTTATCTGGATTACCACCCATTTTAGCGATAGCGGTGCGCATTGCTGCTAAATCAACAACAGCTGGTACACCAGTAAAATCTTGCATAAGTACACGCGCAGGTCTAAAGGCAATTTCGTGTTGTGACGTTTTATTATCTAACCACTCAGCGATTGCTTTAATGTCTTTTGTTGTAACGGTGCTATCGTCTTCAAAACGTAATAAATTTTCAAGAAGAACCTTTAGGGAGTAGGGAAGACGGCTAATACCTTTTAGGTTTTTTTGTTCGGCTTCTTTTAGACTGTAATAATGATAAGTTTTTCCATCTACATTCAGTTGACATTTTGTTGACAAGCTATCTCGACCTACTTTCATAAAAAGCTCCAGAAATCAAAAATGGAATAATAGCTCAAATTCAAGAAAATTCCATTTAATCTTATGAAATTTGATGACAACTTATTAACTCATCGGAACTATTTCCAAGAGTGTTATTGTTCCACTTGGATTTATTATTGACAAATAAGGGTTTATATTAATCACATTGTGTGTTACGATATATTATAAGTTTAATTTTATTCTAATCATTGAGAAAAATTTAATGAAACACGGCATGTTTTTTTTAACAGATAATACTTTGAGGGCATTTAGCTCAGAAGTATCTGTTTTTGCACGTGTATTAAGCTTATCTGTTCTTCTATCTGTGATTCTTTTCCATCTCTCTTGTCCCTTGGTTTGGTTTATTTGATTTTGCACCCCACCAAGGGAAGCAAGATCGCAAAATCAAAAAAGACGTTACCAAACACCTTTTAGAGAGAGGAATCAATTATGCATTCTAAATTTTTCAAGTCATCCAAAGACAAAATAGCCAAATGGGCTTTTAAAAAAACAACCGCTAAAATACATACTGAATCATATTCTTTTGAAATAAAAGGCAATAAGCAAGGAACGCTGATGAAATTGCATTATAATGATGTATCAAAAGATTGGTTGTATAATAATGTTTTCAAAAAAAATCCAGATTGTTTAATCACATTTACAACGCCTACTATACGGTTGAATAGTAAGTATGAAATGATTTTTCCTGGTCATAATTTCGCATTGGTGACCAATCAAAATGGCGAAGTGGACACATGCATGAGTAAAAGACCGAATACGAAAAAAATCTTGGATTCCAAAAAACGCGCATCGGACCCACGTTTGAGTGAAAAATACGCTCCGTTTATACCTATATATGAATCATATTTTAGTTCTTATACAGAAGAATTCATACATTGGATAAAGCGTGCATCTTTGTGCAAATCTTATCCTATGTTCATACATATAATTCCCTTTTCCTCTGGTTTGATTACAGCAAAGAGTTTTAAGCAAAACGTAGAACAGATTATCTTGTTCGATGATTCATATCGATTGCATCCAACAATTAATGAGGGAGGGCAATTATTTGTAGCAGCAAATTGTAATGATAATACATATAAGACAATCTTTTGGTCATATAAACCAATCCTTTCGGAGATGTGTTGCCAAGAATCGATCATGCATACAATGATCCCATTTGTCAAAAACACTAATGAGTACGAAGAGGTTGCAAAAGAATCAGGATTAACAAAAGATATTGAGCCTGTTACGAGAAAAGAGGAAGATTATTATGCACTTGTTATCTAGGATTATCTAGGAAAAGCATGGATGCTGCATGAGTCTTTTGAAGAATTGTTATCCATTGAATTGTTCTTTTTGTAGTTATCGATTATAAATAATTATCTTTACCGATTTGGATTTAATTCATGAAGGAAAAAATAATTTTAATTACTGGTTGTTCCAGTGGAATTGGTTTGGATGCAGTATTTGCCTTAAAAAAAAGGGGCCACAGAGTCATTGCATCTTGTAATGCTTCAAAGCATGCTTTAGAAGGGATAAGTGATACTTTACGACTGGAATTACGAGCGTCTGGTATCGATGTCATCACTATAGAACCAGGCCCCATCGAAAGTCGTTTTAGAGACAATTGTGTTGATGATTCAATGACTAGTTTGGATATAAAAAACAGCCATTTCAGCAAACAATATGAGAAAATGTTATCAACATACAAGCAGAATAAGAAAGATTCTATATTTACCAAAAAACCTGATGCTGTTATCAAAAAATTTATTCATGCGATTGAGTCTAAAAAGCCCCATCTAAAATATCCAGTAACTTTCCCAGCTTATTTAATGATTTTTTTAAAAAAAGTTTTAAGCCCCAAAATGCTAGATAGATTCTTTTTATTTATTTCAAAAAGAGAATTATCATGAAGCTTATGTAATATATCGGCATAATGTTAATCATTAAAAATAAAAAAATACACATACATCAACTAACTTTTTATAAAAAAACAAGATAAATCTCAATTTATTTGGTAATATCTACATGGGTTAAAAATCATTAACTATCAAGGAAGTAAAATTATGAAAAAATCAACAATGGCTGTAGCCGCACTTTTAACTGTGTTAGCAGCTCCTGTAGTATCTGTTGCTTACGCAGATGATGCTTCTACTCCTACTACCTCAAGCAGTTGCACTGGATGTAAAGGTTGCAAAGGTTGTAAAGGTTGTACTGGATGCAAAGGCTGTAAAGGTTGCAAAGGTTGTACTGGTTGCTCAGGTTCTGGTGACTAATCTAATCTTTAATTTTCAAAGAGGTAGTTTATACTGCCTCTTTTTACGCATTGAAAAATATGACAACTCATTCTCAATTTATTTTCCCCCAACTCAGTAGGTGGCATAAGAAGATCTATTTGGGTTATGCCGAACAAGTGCTAAAAGCACAACAGCTAATGAGCATGAATAAAGGGAAAAACATACTTCACTATACTTTAAATAAGAAACGTCGTTTTGAACGAATGAGTCATTATCCCAAGGGCGATCGCATCGATCATAAAACAGGCTCTCAATATTTTTATCATTGTCATCGAGAAAATTATGAAAGTACTGAGCATGGCCATTTCCATAGTTTTATTCGTTACAAATATATACCCAAAAGTATTAAACCAGCCCCCTTAAAGGATTGGGATAGATACATTGATAATCCAATGACTCATTTGGTTGCAATTGGAATGAATCAGCTTGGTCAACCGATAAGATTATTTACTGTAAACCGCTGGGTAACCTCTGAAATTTGGTATCCTGCAAATTATAGTGCGCGAATTCTTAAACGATATAAAATGACACTTGCAGATGATCCATATTGGCAGATTCTTGATAAATGGGTTGAAGGCGTTCTTCATTTATTTACGCCTCAGATTTTATGGTTGCATCAGCAACGTGATACAAAAATTCTCCAGCATCAAGTAAATAGCCCAATAGAAAATCCATATATGGATTATGATCTAGAAGAGCTTTCAGAGATTCCAATTGATTTAAAGCAACAAATTGAATGGATTATTAGTTAGAGATTTGAAGCGTTTTAGCTATCTTGTTATTATGTTTCTTTTACAAAAATTTTTCATATGAGTAATCACATTACAAACAACAATCGCATCTTATCTTTGGATGTTTTTCGTGGTTTAACCATGGCTCTAATGGTTTTAGTTAACAGCCTTGGAACTAGAAACTCATATTCTATATTGGAACACGCCAAATGGAATGGCTGTACACTAGCTGATTTGGTTTTTCCTTCTTTTTTATTCATTGTAGGTATGACTACAGTAATCAGTCTGAAAAAACACTTAAAAGAAGAGAGTAAGGTACATCTTTATAATGCCATTTTTAAACGAGCTGTTCTTCTGTTTCTGTTTGGAATATTTCTTAATATTTTTCCTTCACATTTTGATCTGACCACTTTACGTATTTATGGAATTTTGCAACGTATTAGCATTTGCTATTTAATTTGTGCCATACTCTTTCTTCACACATCTGTTAAGACTCAAGTAGCCCTCTTTGGGTTCATTCTTTTGGGTTACTGGTATTTTCTTACTCAAGTTGCTATGCCTGGAGTAGGAGTAGATCAACTAAACATGACGAGAAATTGGGCTGGATATATCGATAAAATGATTTTTTCCCCAGCACATTTATTCAAAAATTTTGATCCTGAAGGTCTTTTGAGCACTATCCCCTCCATTGCGACAACTTTAGTTGGTATGTTGACGGGCTCTTTTTTATTAACCCAACGAAACAATAAAATGAAATGCTTCCTCATTATTATGATAGGTTTTCTCTTTCTTTTAATTGCGTGGTTTTGGAGCTATAGCTTTCCTATTAATAAAAATTTATGGACAAGTACATTTGTCTTATGGAGCGGCGGCTTTTCTCTGATCGCTTTCGGAGTATGTTTTTTTATCATCGATATATTAGGTTATACAAAATGGTCATTGCCATTTAAAATTTTGGGTATGAATGCATTATTTATTTTTATTTTTCATGTCATTTTACTCAAGATTCAATCCTTTTTTATAATTACTTTGGCTAATGGATCTCAAGATGTCTTAAGAGTGGCTATCGCTGAATATTTATTTGGCAACTTTAGTTCGCAAAATGCTGGGCTCTTTTATGCGTTACTCTTTCTGTTGTTAAATTTTTTAGTAGCTTTCTTTTTGTACAGAAGAAAAATATTTTTCAAACTATAAAATACGATAAATTAAAAGTTGGGTATAAAATGCTGTGAAAACTAGAGAATAAAATACCTCTTCAATGAACACCCTCGTAACATATAGTCCTTTGTTGGGCCAGGGGCCCAACCTACAAAGATTCTTAGTATAGAACGTCCGATGGATATTTGTGGAGTAAAAAAAGTCTTAGGCAATTTGTGAATATTTACAATTAACTTATCGTAAAGTTACATACATGAAATAGTATATACATATTGTTCATTCTTAAGGATTTGGCTATAATGCAAGGTTAGATTAATATGTGCGAAGTAAATGGAGTAGTTTTCGATGCCAATTTATGAATATCAGTGTACAAGTTGTCATCATCATTTTGATTTGATGCAAAAAATCAATGACGAACCTATCAAGCAATGTCCTGTATGCTATAAAAATACTGTGACTAAGTTGATTTCCGCTGCTGGTTTTCAGCTGAAAGGGACTGGTTGGTATGCTACTGATTTTAAAAATAAAAACAGTAATGCTCAAGGTGCCTCTGCTAAAAATGATGAATCTTCCTCAAAAGATACAACAAAAGATACTACATCTACAAAAACCACCCAAGATGGTGATAAGAAGTGAAATCGAAATCAATAAGAAGCTATTTACTTGCTGGATTG
>JACPOX010000063.1:0-10467 GCA_016191305.1 Legionella longbeachae
AAAGTATCTTATTTAGAAGCAATAAAGGGGGAATTACAGGAGGAGAATTTTAATAAACGCTCCATTGAGGAAAAAATTAAATTCGTTAACCTGTTAAATGATTGCTCTGTATTTAGAGGGTCTGAGCTTTGCAAGAGCACTTTTGATAATATCAAAGTATCTTATTTAGAAGCAATAAAGGGGGAATTACAGGAGGAGAATTTTAATAAACGCTCCATTGAGGAAAAAATTAAATTCGTTAACTTGTTAAATAATTGCTCTGTTATTAAGGAATCTGAGCTTTGCAGGAATGCTTTTGATGTTATCAAATTATCCTATTTAAAAACAGTACAGAAGGAATTGCAGGAGGAGAATTTTAATAAACGTCCGATTGAGGAAAAAATTAAATTTGTTAACTTGTTAAATAATTGCTCTGTTTTTAAGGGATCTGAATTTCATAAGGATTTTGTTGCTATTAAAGAATATTTCGATGCTTATAATAAGTTAAACGAAATCATTAAGAAAAACGAGAACCTGGAAAATCCCGTTAAGAATCTTTTAAAGGCAACAAGTGCAAATATAAAACATGAAAATTTGAAAACATTCACTAAATATTTAAATAACACACATGATTTAATCTTACAGCCTAATCAACCTTCAAAAATTGAACAGCATAATAAAAATATAAAAGAAGCTATCGGAAATCGGAGATGGGGACCAGTTGTAGGAGGGGCTTTACTTTGTATTGCAGGAATTTTATTAACTGCTGCTGCTATTACCCTAACCGTGTTGACTTTCGGAGTATCCTCACCTCTTACTCTTCCAGTTATGGTTGCTGGTAGTTCTGTAACTGCTGCCGGTATTGCAACGGCAGCAGGAGTAGCTGTTGGTTTAACAGCTATGGGGGCTCTAGGTGTTGGGCTTGCAAGTAAGGGCGGGGTGTTTGCACATAGTGCACATCGCGAAGTAACACGTCAGGGTACTATAGCAAATGAAATGGAAGAGATTAAAACGAATCTTAAATGCCCCAAAAATTAGGCGCCATGCCATTAATTTGCTAAAGATTTAGTATTTTTATTCAATTCAAGCGGGGTAATTGTAGAACCATAAATCTTACATTTTTTGTAACTCCGCAGGTACGTCATCCTGAGCGCGTCTTTTGCACGAAGGATCTCCTGGCAGTGGCACGGCTCTCTAACATATCGATTGGTATAAATCTATCCATTCAGGGTTCAATGCATTAACGAGGTCATTTTTCTTTTTCCGCGACCATCCCTTAATCTGTTTCTCTCGTTCAATGGCAACGACTATGTTTTCACATGCTTCGTAATATACCAGGCGGTCCACATTATATTTTTGCGTAAACCCCTTTACCAATTTATTCTTGTGTTGATAAATGCGACGTATCAAATGAGTAGTGACGCCAACATATAGTACATTGTTATATGTGTTTGCTACAAAATATACATAAGATTCGGTCTGCATGAGATTTCCTTATTGGATTGGACTGTTTACCTGTTAACTTCCTTCAGGGATGGGTATATTATCAGAAAATATTGCTTGGATGGAGCCAAGAACGTAAAAACCTTGTTTACGTACTGTACGTGGCGGTTTACCTAAACCATCACTGGAGGGTGGCTTTGAACTATTACTGTTATTTTTATTTAAGCGCCTTTCTAAGTCTATTTAAATCATGCCACATTCAGGAGATCCTTCGCGCAAAAAAAACGCGCTCAGGATGACGTACCTGGGGAGTTACCATTTTTTATCTAAATGCTGCTCAAAATATAAATAAAGATTTGGGTTTGGTCACAGTTTCACTCTTATTAATGTCAAAAGGCATTGAATTTTTTGTTACTCTTTAACACAGATTTGATTTCCTCCACGGGAATTGGTTTGGAAAAAAAATACCCCTGAACTTCATCACATTTAAGTTGACGTAATAAATGAAGTTGCTCTCGAGTTTCCACGCCTTCAGCGATTACTTGTTTATGGTACCATTGCTGGCCTTGCGCCAGTAACCTTACGTGTTGTGCTTGTTAAAAAACCGAATGGAAAAAATGAAGCCAAGGTATTTTTGAGTAAAGACAAATTTTTACTTGCTTTCATTTCTTATGCAGGAATAGTACGTCTAATTTCATCTCGTTGATTGGCTTTAGCCAATTTAAGCAGTTATCTATTATTGCTTAAATGGCTAAAGTCGAGATATTCTCCGTAACTTGCTTTCTTATTTTTTAAACCGAGCAAAAACATCCATTTCCTTATCTTGCACTATATTTAGATTTTGCTCAAAAAAACCGTGGCCTTTTAAACGTGGCGCTTCATGATGATGACTTGATTTTAGCTTACCCGTTTTAATTTTTTTCTGATTTTTTATCGTGTCGTTTAAATCAACAAGCTCTTTGACAAGTTCTTTTTCCTGCTGAATGAAACGGTTAAAATTATCTTTTAGACCTAATCTTAAGCCGGGAAGCGTGCCTGTATAAGTGCACGTAGGCCCAGTTTGCTCTTTTTCAGTTACATACCCAGATTGCTTTAATTTATTTAAGCTCATTTTCTTAGAAAATGGTTTCATCCCATCATAAATATTTTCACAGCCTTTTTTTACTTTTTTCAACTCAACGGCTGTTTCTATTAAATTAGCCAAGTAATTCATTATCTTCTTTTGAACTTTTTTATTATCTAATGAAATCGGCTGACGAACAGCAGAATAAAGGCGTTCATTCTCATCTTCATAATGATATGACTTATAATTAGAGCCTTGTCCCAGATTATCGATACGTAAAATTAATTTATTAGACATTATTTTGGTAAAATTAACATATATAGCATGTCCTTGCCATGCAGCAGGAAAGCAGAATGTTTCATTTACTTTCAACTCCTTCAGCCGATTCAGGATGTCTTTGGCAAAGATAGTGTAAATTTTTTTATCTATGATTTCATTTTTTTCTTGTATCGCCATTATTATATCTATTATAAAGCCAATGCGAACCATCTCTAAGGCTTTGTTTAATTCGCACTTTATGTCTTTGACATATTCAGATTGTGACTGGTTTACTTTTTCTCTAATATAAATTTCAGATAATGTTCTAATGCGCATGAGTAAAAAATGATTTATAAGTAACCCATTTTCTTGTTCGAAGTCAAAGAACTCCTTAAAGAACTTACCTTTTTTATATAAAAGTGATCCTATTTCTTCCCCTAAAAAAACACTAAGGTTTTTATCGAAAAATTGACGCATCTTAATTGCACGATCGAGTCCATCTTCTTGATTATTAGTGTTTAATATAATGTTTTGATATTTATTTGAAAATTTTTCTAACAGTATTTCAAATTTCTCATAATCAACCGAAAAGTTAGCTCATATTAAGGTGATTATATGTGAAATGTACTCTAAGAAATATCCGTGATTTACCGGAGTGAATTATGCAATATTTCCGCTAATTTTAAATTTTGTACCTATGCACAGAACCTAAAAATTGGGTTATATATTTACTTTTGAATTGTTTGTAAGCTAAAATTGCTTCACTATGAGCAAAATAAAATCCGAATTTCGCACCTCTGTAAATCAATTTATTTCTGAATTTATAACACCATTGCGTAAACAATCTATTACATAATTTTCTCAAGCTATGACCTTTGGCAGTAATCAAATTTCATCATTAGGTAGCAGTATTGAGGTGTCAAATTATTTTAATAAATTTAAAATTCCTATTATTTGTGCTAATGAATCTGGA
This sequence comes from Legionella longbeachae, assembly GCA_016191305.1. Classification (GTDB taxonomy): domain Bacteria; phylum Pseudomonadota; class Gammaproteobacteria; order Legionellales; family Legionellaceae; genus Legionella; species Legionella longbeachae_A. Next base: position 3,717 of record JACPOX010000063.1, read on the forward strand.
AGGATATTAGAAGGAGGGGTTTATATTAGTAAGGTTTTAGAATCATGTTATAGTGAATATGCAATAATGAATCCGTTACTTTCAAAGGCAGGCAAACGTTTTGGTTTAAATTATGGAAAAAATTCGTTACACATCATGGAAAGAGAAACTGATTGTCAACATCTTTATACCTTCCATTTTGACTTAGAAGAGAATAATTTTTTACATTGGTCTTTAAACAATGGTCAGTTTATCCACGATTTAATCGAAGAATATAAATTAAAGGGCAAGGATTTAATTCTTGAAGGAAAAGCAAAAAAAAATGTAAGTAAACGATTAGATCTTCAAGAATATCAGGGAAGATCTAGCTATCAGCCATTTACAAAAAAACTACTTAAACTTTGTCATAAAGATTCAAATGTTGATATTTTTTTATCGCCTCAGCAAAGTAGATGTCTCTTATTACTCTCAGAAGGCCAGTCATTAAAGGGAATAGCTCATAAATTGAACATTTCTGCACGCACAGTTGAAACACATCTTGAAAAAGTTAGAAGAATGCTTGGATGTTCCACGGGTAAAGAGTTAATTTCCATGTATTATGAGACGATTAAACAATTTAAATTTCAAAATAGGGAAGTCTAGGGAGCTCAGTACTGTAAAGATGCTACGTTGATAGTCGTATATAACTCGGCCATTCATTTGGCAATAAAATACCTTATTAAGTTGCTATATTATAGTTAAGACAAAAATGAAACCCACTCGCCACAACAACTAAAACATGAAAGACTTCATGATATCCAAAGACACTAGGAAAGGGATCCGGCCACTTAAAAGCATAGATCATAGCACCTATTGTATAGGTAACTCCTCCTATTACTAATAACTGGATATTTGTTGTATCTAGCGACGATTTAATTTCAGGAAAATAGAAAATTCCAATCCAACCCATAGCAACATAAAGAAGCGATCTAGTCCATTTGGGTACGTGAGGCCATATGGTCGTCATGAACATTCCAATTATTGCAACCAGCCAAAAGATGGATAAAAGCTGCAATCCAAACGCGTTATTTAACTTAAGTAGACAAATGGGGGTTGCTGTTCCCGCGATTAAAACAAAAATAGTCGCATGATCAATGCGCCTCAGCAATAAATATTTTTGCCGATTCCACATGCGGGTATGATAAAGCGCGCTCACACCATACTGTCCAACTAGGCTTACACTGTATACTACGCTGGCAAAAATGGCCCAAGCTCCATTGCTGTAAATAATTAATATAGTACATGCACAAAGAGTGATAAAAAATGCTGCTAGATGTATATATCCACGTGCAAGAGGTTTCATACTTAGGCGACTTCAGGGGCGTTACCTAACAGTTTACAATTTATTTAAATTCTTAGGCAAGGGTTTTCCGCCCTGGTAGTCCATTTTATCCGCTGTACCTAAATGGTGAGCCAATTTGATCAAATTCATGTGTTTAGAATAGCCAATCTTATTGTTGAGGTTGTTCATGGAAGTGATATTCATAAAAAAAACTACGCATCTTTACCCGTCACTAGTGCTAACCTTGTTTTCATTTTTTTTTGCTATTCAAAAATTGTGTGGGAAATGACAGCAATCAATATGCATTTTTATAATGTTCTATTTTAGTCACAATTGACCTACAATACTGTAAAGGGATGGATTAGAATACACAAATACACAGGAACTAACTATTTTTTTATGTTCAATGCTTGTTTAATAAATTAAGGATAATTTATGTTTAAACAATATTTACCTGTACGCCCTTATTATTTCTTTACTCTACTAATGGTAACTATTGGGCTTTTATCATGCGGTGAAAGTAAAAATAAAAATCTTTCGGAACAACCTAGACCCGTGAAAGCCATTCAAATAGGCAATTTAAAATCGTTCAATGCCCGCTCTTTTCCTGGAAAAGCCAAGGCTACCCAAGAAGTGAATTTATCATTTAATGAGGGCGGCACATTGATTGAATTACCGATAAAAATCGGGGACAAAGTTAAAAAAGGGGATCTGATTGCAAAACTTGATCCTAAAGAATTTGAATTCAAATTGAAATCTGCTAAAGCAGAAATGATTCGTGATCAACAAAACTTTTCACGTGCTAAGGAACTCGTTGGAAAAGGGCATATCTCAAAAGCGGATTATGATCTGTTAGAAGCTAGACTCGCAGTGTCTCAAGCTAACTTGGATTTAGCAGAAAAAGCACTAAAGGATAGTATTATTACAGCTCCATTTGACGGTCAAGTCTCCGATCGTTTTGTTGAAAATTTTCAGACTGTTTCTAAGCAGCAAGTGATTACAAGACTGCTGGATATTTCACAAATAGAGATGGTAATTCAGATTCCAGAAAGTGTTATCAGCCTTATTCCTAATGCAAAAGATATAGTTGTTCAATTTGATTCATTCCCTAACCATTTAATCCCAGCAGAAATCAAAGAAATCAGTCATGAAGCGTCTACTGATACACGCACCTATCCAGTGACTCTTATTATGCAACAACCCAAAGACATCGAGGTTTTACCTGGTATGGCGGGCAAAGTAAAAGGAAAAATTGAAACAGGGAATAATTTGCAAAATAAGTTCAATATACCTATCTCGGCACTGATGACTAAGTGTACTGATAATAAGAGCTATGTTTGGGTTATTGATTCCAAAACTAATGAGGTTCATAAACGTGAAGTGCTTATTGGTGAGCTTACTGCAACTGGGATATCAATATTGAAGGGGTTGAGTGGGAGCGAATGGGTAGTAACGGCAGGAATTTACTCTTTGGAAGAGGGTGAAAAGGTTACTATTTTAAATCAAAAGGATGAATAAAGTATGGCCTCATTAGCAGACTATGCTATTAAAAGTAGAACAGTAACTTTTTTTATTATTCTATTACTTACTATTGCGGGATCTATTTGCTTTTTTAATCTTGGGCGTTTGGAAGACCCGGAGTTTACTGTAAAAACAGCGATTATTACAACCCATTATCCAGGCGCTAGTGCTGAACAGGTTGAATTGGAGGTTACAGATCTCCTCGAGAAAAAAATACAGGAAATGTCGGAGGTGAAAGATATTTCCTCAATTTCCAGACCTGGCCTATCCATTATTAAAGTCAATATTAAAAATGAATATTGGTCTGATAGATTACCCCAGGTCTGGGATTCATTAAGAAAAAAAATTCAGGATATTCAAGGCAGTTTACCTCCTGGTGTTGATACTCCTATAGTAGGTGATGATTACGGTTATGTTTTTGGTTTTTTACTTGCAATCACCTCAGATGGTTTCAGTTATGCGGAACTTGAACAATATACAAAAGCTTTGCAAAAAGAACTTAGTGTAGTCCCAGGAGTAGCACGCGTTGATTTATGGGGTGTGCAGCGAAAAATGATTTATTTGGATATTTCAAGCACTCAACTGTCCCAATTAGGCATTACCATGACTGATTTGGAACAAACTTTGAAATTACAGAATCAGGTTGTAGATGCAGGTCAAGTTGATTATCAATCCCAACGAATGAGAATTGCACCAACAGGGGAATTTTCTACTCCAGAAGCTATTGCCGATTTATCTATTATTCCTCAGCTTAGAAAAAATAAAAATAAAGAGCAAAGTGATGAGATCATCAAAATTCGTGATTTTGCTGAAATCAAAGAAGGCTATATGGATCCGCCACAACAATTAATGCGCTATTCAGGACTTCCAGCTATTGGTATTGCTTTAGCTCCTCTATCTGGGGTGAATGCAATAGAAGTAGGTAATGCAGTAAACAAACGTATTAATGAGATTAAGGTAACCTTTCCTAAAGGAATAGAAGTTCATAAGATTTCCTGGCAGTCTGATATTGTCGCTGAGTCTATTGATTCTTTCCTGATTAATTTACTTGAGTCCATTATTATTGTTTTAATCGTGCTCGCGTTTACTATGGGGTTTAGAGCAGGCATGATTATCGGTGTTTCCGGATTGATTTTAGCAATTTTGGGAACCTTTATTGTAATGCAGTTATTACATATTGATCTGCAACGTGTGTCCTTAGGTGCACTAATTATTGCGATGGGAATGATGGTTGACAATGCTATTGTGGTTGTTGATGGATTCATTAACCGCCTGCAAAAGGGGATGCCTCGTGAACAAGCTGCTGTTGAAGCCGCACAAATTTCTGCTTGGCCTCTATTAGGTGCAACAATTGTTGCATCCATGGCTTTTTTCCCAATTTTCGCATCAAATTTTGATACCGGAGAGTATGCAGGAAGTTTGTTTACAGTAATTGCAGTATCATTGCTTTTAAGTTGGTTATTATCACAGACAGCCACACCACTTTTTTGTATTTATTTTATTCCCGATCCTAAGCAAATAGTTGGTACAGATGATGAGTTTAACAATAGATTTTATAGAATTTATAAGCGGGCACTTGAGGGAGCAATAAGATATAGAAGGATTTTTACTCTCTCTTTGTGTGGATTATTAGTTCTTTCTATTTTTTGTTTTCGATTTGTCCCAATCATGTATTTCCCTGATTCTTCACGATTACAAGTGATGGTTGATTATTGGGCGCCAGAAGGAACACCAATCGCGGTGGTATCTGATGATCTAAAAAAACTAGAGAAAAAACTGTCTACAGATTCAGGTGTGATTAGTATCAGCACGTTTATTGGGCAAGGGCCGCCACGTTTTTATTTACCTGTAGAGTCTGAGTTCCCATATTCTTCCTATGCACAATTAATTGTAAATATGAACAGCTTAAAAGATGTCGATCGTTTGGTTGCGACTTTGCCGGCATGGAATACAAAACAATTTCCACAGTCTTTGGTTCGTGTTCGTAAATACGCGGTAGGGGCTTTTAATAACTGGAAAATAGCAGCTCGTTTCGCAGGCCCCGCAAATGCTAATCCTGCAGTTCTTCGAAATCTTGCTGAGCAGGCGGTTCAGATATTAAAAGCTAATCCCAATGTTATTGATGTACGGACCGACTGGCGAGAAAAAGTATTGCAAATTGTGCCTGATTATCAACAAGAACGGGCTCGTTGGGCAAGGGTTTCACGTTTGGACTTGGCAAATACACTTCGCAGGGCAGGTGATGGGGTGTCAGTTGGACTTTATCGTGAAAAAGATGATTTAATTCCAATTATACTTCGAAATCCTGAAGTTGAACGAAATAAAGCAGCAGTTGATTTACCTCTATTACAAATTAATTCGCAATTAAGTACACAAACAATTCCAGTATCACAGGTAGTTGATGGAATACAGCTTGTTTGGACAGATCCCATTATTTGGCGCTGGGATCGCAAAAGAGCCGTAACAGTTCAATGTTCTCCATATCAAGTTACAGCAAATACTTTGCGTAATAACCTTCTACCTCAGTTTGAAAAAATTAAATTACCACCTGGCTATACTTTGACTTGGGAGGGAGAATATAAGAGCAGTAATGAATCTGCAGATGCATTAAAACCAGGCTTGTTTCCTACGATAATTATTATTCTATTAATTATTGTGATGTTATTTAATGCATATCGGCCGTTACTAATTATTATTGCGGTTATTCCTTTTGTGATGATTGGTATTACTTTTGGGTTGTTAGCCATTCATGTTGCTTTTGGTTTTATAGCCTTATTAGGTGCAATGAGTTTATCGGGTATGATGATTAAAAACTCAGTGGTTTTGCTTGATCAAGTGAATTTGAACCTTTCAAATGGAATGAAACCTTATGAAGCAGTAGTTTCTGCTGCATTAAGTCGTTTATCTCCAGTAGTTAATGCAGCAGCTACAACTATATTAGGGGTTATTCCTTTATTACAGGATGTTTTTTGGGTATCCCTTGCGGCGACTATTATGTTTGGGTTAACTGTGGGAACTGCTTTAACTATGTTATTAGTTCCTGTTTTTTATTGTATTTTATACCGAATTAACCCAGATAAAGAAAACACATCAACTCATAATTAGTTGATGAGATAAAAATAAACTAAGATGGTACTTACATGGAGTTTATAAAATTATGATACTTTATCTCGTTTTAATTTAGGCTTAATTTTTTATGCAGTTATGGAGTGGTAGATAAAATATTTTCAAGACCTATTGCTAATTTGACTACTATCAGAAATGTATGTAAAGTTTTTTATTATCAATAGGTTGATTGTCAAAGGATATAGACATGCCCCATCTGATTGCGCGATATCGGTTCCTGTCTTTGTTTATCATCTTGATATTATTTTGTCTTTATAAAGCCGTTAATGCGCAATTGGGTTGGTTTGAACGGATTGATATTGTTTTCGCTGTTTTTATTGCTTCAAGTCTACTGATTATAGGACACAAGAATAAGTTATTATTATTTTTAATGGTTTTTTTTGTGTTTATATATTTCATTTTCCTCATACTACAGACCTATTATAACTCCACAGTGGTTGAAGCCTTAAAATTATTGTTTGTTGTTGTCTTCTTTATTTTAATGACTTGTTTTTGTCTTTTTTTTACATTACAAGATAAAACCATTAGTTTGACTACTATCTTTGGTTCTCTATCAGCCTACATGTTTATTGGTTTTGTTTTTGCCTATATTTATTTATTCACTGAAACAGTAAGCCCAATGTCTTTTACTGGATTACAAGCTCGAGAGGAATCTAAGGCTATTTATTTTTCATTCATAACGTTAACAACTGTTGGTTTTGGTGAAATCGTTCCATTAAAACCAATAGTCCAAACTTTAACATGGATCGAATCATTTACAGGGCAAAGTTATTTGGCAGTAATTATTGGACAACTGGTTGGTCG
>JACPOX010000063.1:10537-16006 GCA_016191305.1 Legionella longbeachae
CATGCTGGAAAAAAGCTGAATGTGGCGAGGTTAGGTTGTGTCCATTCGGATTTCTAAATTTCATCTGGATGCATGAAGTTCTTAGAAACAAGGAAAATCGAAAAACCCGTTGTGTCGTCAATGCCTTGCCTAACGAGTGGTCGTGGAATACTCGTTACATGAACGCAATAAATGCGACAAAAACACTATTAGTAAGTCCATCTGGTGATGTTATTGAATTAGATACAGGTAACATAAATTTAGACTGCAGTAACAAGAGCGGAAGGCTTGGTTGACTCAAAAATACACATAGTGTATTATATTGGTTCTTTTGCTTGGGGATATAAAATGAAACAAAAATTTACTTTAGACCAAATTCTAAAAAATGCTAAAAATGAGCAAGTTACCCAACTTGATTTGAGTGGGAACAATATTGGCGACAATGATGCAATAGAAATTGCCAAATTTCTCAAAGAAAATAATACTCTGATTTCGCTTAATTTACGTAATACTCGCCTTAACGATAAATGCGCTATAGAAATTGTTAATTCACTCAAAGAAAACCTAACCCTGACTGTCCTTGATTTGAGTGTTAACCAGATTGGGAATGAAGGCGCGATGGAAATTGGCAAATCTCTCAAAAATAACCTAACACTGAATTCTCTTTATTTAAATCATAACAAAATTAATACTAATGGTGCTCTGGAAATTGGCAAATTACTCAAAGAAAACCACAGCTTGACTGAGCTTGATTTGAGTTTCAACATGATTGGCGATAATGATGCTATAGAAATTGGCAACTCACTCAAAGAAAACCATTCGCTGACTACACTTAATTTGAGTTCCAACTTAATTGGTATTGATGGTGTTCTAAAAATTGCCCAATCACTTAAAGAAAACTGCACACTGACTATGCTTGATTTGAGCATCAACAAGGTTAAAGACAATGGTGCTTTAGAACTGGCAGAAGCACTCAAAGTAAACCACACCTTGACTTATCTTAATTTGAGCAACTGTTGGCTTCACACTAGCTTTCAGAGTCTGCAGGATCTACTACTCAAAGACAAGTCAAAACTAATCAAAATAATGGTTTCTGATGAGAAAACTCAACAAATACTTGATCAATACCTTAACAGGAATCAAAAACATCTCAAAGACAGTATAGAAACTGTTTTGCTATCCCAAAAACGTTGTAAAAAAAGAAAGCAAGAACAAACCGCAACAGGCATTGAGAAAGCAGTTTCTTCATTGCCTAAGAATCTGATTTTTACAATATTTTCTAATTTAATCCCCTTTTCGAATCAAAAGTTGAAGGCTCAAGATGTTCCGAAATTTATTAACAATTTAAAATTAAAGTAACAAGTGCCTAGAGGGCAAGCTGATTTTTTGCTCATTAAGGTAAAGACAAGACTCGCGACAGAGCCGGAATTTACATATAATGCATTTTCCTTTATTGCTATAGTATGAAGCCAGATTGGCAAAGCCCCTGAGCATTTTCAAAAGGGTAAATTAAAAGGAAAGAAAGTCGCTGTGCAGCGGCTCAAATAAACGATAAAATGAAGGTATAGCATGAATCAAACAGGAACGGTAAAGCGATTTAATAAAATTAAAGGCTATGGTTTTCTCAGCGCCGACGCTGATAACCATGAAATTTTTGTTCACTTTTCCGAAGTGCAAGCAGCAGGTTATAAAGAATTAAAAGTCGGTGATCGCATTTCTTATACCCTCAATCAAGGTGAGAGAGGCGCATTTGCTACTCAAGTCCAAGTGATTGATTAAATAGAGTTTTTTTATATGTTAGATATACGAAGTATCGGTATGGAGTTTGGCAAAAAATCCTTATTTCAAAAGGTGGATTTAATTTTATTACCCTCTCAGCGTTATGGCGTAGTCGGAGCAAATGGTACGGGTAAATCAACTTTTTTAAAAATTTTAGCAGGTGAAGAATTACCCACTCACGGATCTGTTGAGAAAGCCAAAAATTTAAATATCGGCATGTTAAAACAAGATCATTTTCGTTATGAGGATGATAGGCTGATAGACGTGGTTATTCAAGGAAAGGCAACTTTATGGGCGGCTATCACAGAAAAAGAAAGACTATACTCCAAAGAGGACTTCAGCGAAGAAGATGGATACCGTCTCAGTGAGCTAGAAGAAATCATCATGTATCAAGGTGGTTACGAAGCGGAGCAGACAGCAAAAAATTTATTGTTAGGCCTAGGCATCACGGACAAATTTCATTATGGTCCGCTAAGTGCCTTATCTGGAGGTTACAAGCTAAGGGTTTTGCTGGCGCAAGTGTTGTACCAACAACCGGATATTATGTTATTGGATGAGCCAACTAATCACTTGGACATTGTGTCCATTGCTTGGCTTCAACAATTTTTAAAAACCTTTGCTGGCCTTCTCATTTTTATTTCACATGATCGAGGATTTTTAAACGCAGTTTCTACTAATATCCTGGATATTGATTACGATACGGTACTGAATTACCACGGCAATTATGAACAATTTGTTGTGGCTAAAGAAGAAAGTCTTTTATTGAAACAGAGTGAATTAAAAAACCAGGAAAAGAAAATTGAGGCTATGCAAAGCTTTGTCGATCGCTTTGGTGCCAAGGCAAGCAAAGCCACGCAAGCCGCTTCGCGCCAAAAAATGATAGACCGCATCCAGCTGGTAGAAATAAAGGAATCCAATATTTTCAAACCATACTTTAATTTTCAGCAAAGGAAATCGTCTGGTAAATCCATTATTAACGTAGAGAATCTCCACAAAGCATTTAATGAAAAGATACTTTTGAAAGAAGTAACGTTTACTATTTATCGAGGTGACAAATGCGCCATTATTGGTCCTAATGGTATTGGAAAATCAACTCTTTTAAAGATAATATTAAAGGAGCTTCCTTGTGATGAAGGCAAGTTTGAATGGAGTGAAACGGTCAAAGTTGGCTATTTCTCCCAAGATTATCACACTTTATTAAATCCAGGACAAACCGTACTGCAATGGCTAGAAGATAATGTAGTGGCTTCTTCGCAAGAAATTCGTAACGTATTAGGACAGGTTCTGTTTCGGGGTTCGGATGTGGATAAAAAAATTGCCATGTTGAGCGGAGGTGAGTCAGCACGTCTCGTTATGGCAAAAATAATTTTAGAAAAACACAACGTACTTATTCTTGATGAACCAACTAACCACCTGGATCTCGAATCTATTGATGCCTTAATTGAATCTTTGCAAGCTTTTCCAGGAACCGTTTTGTTCGTAAGCCATAATCGCCATTTTATAGATAATATCTCTACCAGAATTTTAGTATTAACAGAACGATATGGGGCACAAAACTACTTAGGGAACTATCAAGAGTATTTAGAACAATTTGGGGAAGACTATTTAGCCACGGCTTAGAGTATAGCTGTCTGTTCGTAGTCTGCAAATATTTTTGCGACAGGGTCTCTGTGTTGAGCCATATATGCTTTAGCGGTTCCAAATATAATTGTTTGGGTACTTTTCCGGGCTAACTCGCTTTTCCTTTGAGGGAGCCTCCCACTTTTTCTTTTGATTTAAAAGCCAATCACGTGTTTTTTATGATATCCACTCACTACGCATGACTCTTCTAGTATTTTTCCTTTTTGTCCCTGGCTAGCTGATTTGTATTTTTTAATCATGCTGCTCAAGTAAGGTTTCATCGAGAGCCTCCCTATCATGTCCCATTTGATTTGAATTTTTATTCGAGATACAATCGAGCACACTGTTAAAAAAGAACACTTAGGATGTTGTCAGCAATGAAATTTTTTAATACTTCGTTACCTCTAAATGTTATCAAAAAAATAGTTGATGGATTATACAAAGAGGATATGAAGCAATTAAGTTTAGTCAATCGTAGCTCATACGAATTATTAAAAAATAAAGACAGTGTATTAAATATAGATGCGGAAGCAGAGATTGATGTCGCTGAATTAACGCCCCATATCAAGTCTATCCTGCCTGTAATTCCTAATTACCCCATAAAATTGAAGAATTTAACAGCGAGTTTTTCTCCTTGGGCTAATAGTTATTTACTCGAGATAGGTGAAGAACGTTTTGTAGTGCGACATATTCGGCATGAGAAAGGACGGGTTCGTGAAGTATTAGCATCAGTTATTTTCGCGGGAAAGAATATCGCTCCAGCGGTAGAATACTTCGATTATTCTGCAGGGGTAGTGATCATGCGTTTTGTAGATAATGAACCCTCTATTATGGGGCGTCTTGATGATGAGAAACTGAAATTAATTGCTAACAAATTTAAAGGGATACATTCAGGTCCTCCTTTAAAAAGACGGGCGGAAGTTGAGGCTTCAACTTTAATTACTCAGCGTAGAGAGACCCTAAATGTCTATATTAAAACATACCCATTTTTTTTCTTACAACAATATGCATTGATGCAATTAGATCTTTTAACCTCTTTGGTCAAGCAAACTCATTATTGCCACAATGACATTAATCCTAATAATTTATTAGCTACAGTAGATGATTTTTATTTTATCGATTGGGAATGCGGAGGAGTAAATGATCCTCTTCTGGATTTAGCAACAGTCGTAGCGACACTTCGTTTAAAACCTAAGGATGCACAAACTCTTTTTGCGCATTATTTAGGTCATGAAGCATCAAGCAGTGAACAGTTACATTTTGTGCGTATGCAACAAATAGCTTTATTACGTTTTGCCATTAGTTTTGCAGCAAATATGGCTAATCCAACGAGTGTTTCTGAGGTGGATATTGCATCAATTCCCGCTTTTAATCACTATCAACTTAGTGATGGCAAGATTGATAAAGGCAGCGATGTAGGTAAGTTTTATATTAGTGTGATGTTGATCAAGCAAGCAATGCAAACGGTTAATGACTATCAATTTAAAAAAGAATTAATGAGCACTAAAATTACTCAAAAGCCAGCCAACAATTTTAGTTTTGGTCAGTTACAGATTCCTTATTTTATTATGGGAGGAATTTTAAACTATTTAAAAGGTGATGAAATACGTGCTTTAAGACTTGTCTGTTCTAGTTGGAAATTAAAGATGATAGTCCTCAGGGATGGATTGAATTATACGCCGCCCAAGCAGCTTCTATGCAAGGTATTGGCCCGCAGATGGTCTATTTTGATTCGACTCAAAAAGTTGCCGTGTTTGAGTATGTCGTCAATGACCCGCGTTGGCCACTGGATAAATCTTTGGATAGATTAGCTTCCTTAAGTTCAGTGATTAGTGCATTGCATAGAATTGCAATACCACAGAAAAGTGTAAATGGTGAAAATGATAAATTTATTCAATTAAAATCCAAGGTGGCAAATCTTGCGCAAACCAATTCAAAATTTTCGGATTTTTTATTGGTTCAATCTGTTTATGAAGGATTAGATCATTTACTTAATATGGGTAAAAAAACCAGCTTATGCCACTATGATATGAATCCTTGGAACATACTATATCAAACAGAGGGTCAGCAATTTTCATTAATTGACTGGGA
>JACPOX010000063.1:16082-24359 GCA_016191305.1 Legionella longbeachae
TTGATTTGGCAACTATTGCCAATTTCTTACGTTTAAATATCCTAGAAGAAACGTTTTTGCGTATCGCTTATACTAAAGGACGTATTACTCCTCTTGATGAGGCCTGCTATCAAGTTACTAAAGCACATGTTTATTTGCGTTATGCTATTTGTTCATTGGGACTTAATAGCAGTGATGAATTTAAGATTGATGAAGAGGTATTGCAATCCTTGCCTCCTTTTAATCAATTTGATCCTTTTAAATTAAAAATTGATAAAAACTCAAATGAAGGCCGATATTACATTGCACAAATGTTTATAAAAGCTGCAATGAATTTGCTTATGGACAAACAATTTATATCCCATTTAAGGTGTGTTCAGCAAGGGTTTAACACGGATTATACTCCCTCATTTTTTACTAGTTCCTTAAGTTTATTAGTGAGTGAAAATGGTACAGGAAGTAAAATCGAGTCAGAGTCAAACATCTACAACTGAAACTATACCTGTAATAATAGGACTAAGCCTGAAACTACCTCATATCGATAATGAGGAGATGTTGTGGCAGTTTTTAAATGCAGGTGAGCAATCACGTTGTATTGTTGATGTTGCGAGAATGTGGCGTAATAGTAATGATATTACTTATGCTAATTTGTTCTCTAATTGGGATTTTTTCTCCCCAGAGTTATTTAATCTTTCTGCCAAAGAAATTGTCCACATTGACCCACAACAAAAATTAGCTTTATATGGTGTCCACACTTGTTTAGAAAATGCGGGGATTACTCGTTTAGAATTACAACAAGCAACAACAGGTGTCTATGCCGGAGTTATGTCAGTTGATAACTTGCACTCTCTTGCAATTAACAATAAAGAAATTGATAGTCGGTTTTTTTTAAACAACTGTGAAGCCTGTGTTGCCAACCGTGTATCCCATTGTTTTAATTTTAGAGGAGAAAGCAAAAGCATTAATGCAGCGTGCGCAAGTTCATTAATCGCTTTAAAAGATGCCTGTGAGAGTATAAAGCAAGGACAAAATGATTTTGCTTTTGTTGTAGGCGTCAATTATGTTGATAGTACATTACGTCATCAAAGCTTCAAAAAAGCGGGTATGCTATCGCGAAGTGGATGGTGCAATAGTTTTTCTATCCAAGCTGATGGTTACCTCCCTTCAGAGGGTATGGTTACCTTATTACTCACGTCGAAAGCTAAAGCGGATGCATTAAAAGCTAATATATTAGCGGCCGTTGTAGGTATAAGCTGTAATCATAATGGCTATACAGCAACAATGACTGCCCCCAACCCAGTGGCACAATCAGATTTAATTGTAACAACTCAAAAACAATGTGATTACTTGGATGTTAATTACGTTGAGGCTCACGGAACAGGTACAAGTTTAGGTGACCCTATTGAGCTTGAGGCTTTAGGCCGAAATTATCCGAATTGCATTGTTGGTTCAATTAAAGCCAATGTAGGGCACATGGAAGCAGGGGCAGGATTGTTAGGCGTCGCTAAATGCTTGATGATCCTAAAAAATCGACAAATTCCACCACATCGATTATTGAATAAGGCTAATGTTTTATTTCCTGAAATGCTACGGATTAACACAGAATCTGTTGCTTATAATCATTCCCAAATTGCGGTAAGTTCCTTTGGATTTAGCGGCGCTAATGCTCATGCAATTTTACAACGCATTCCTGAACGACAGTTAATAAAAGCTGATGAAGAGTTTAAGTTGCCTTTACTGGTCAGTGCTACAAAAAAAGGTGAGTTAATAGAGTTAATTGAGTTAGCAGAATACCAATTTCAACAAAATCTTAAGAAAGATCATGGTTATAACTTAGGGCTTAACTCAATTTATGCTTTTGATCATCATGACCAATATCGCGTAGCAGGATGGATAAATAATTATACGGAGCAAATTGAGTGGATCTCAGTTAATAAGGATCAATTGACTCTTCCAGGAATTTGTTTGCAGATTGGAGATCTTAAGTTAAGACCTTATCTGCAGACTATATCCTCTTCAAATTTAGCTGAGTATTGGTTAAAGCTCATTAATGATTTTTTTCCTTCTGTACGTTGTATTGAAGCTCAGGGAAGGGGGGTGAATTTAGCTATTCAGGCAAATCAGGGTTTGCTAACTCGTTTAATTTTGAATGGAGAATCATATCCAGCCCTAGTGGATCTAGATAGCTATGTGCTTCAGCTAGCAGATGGTTTACTCGTTGAAGAATCAATAGTGAAAAGTCTTATTGAAGAAAGTATAGAACTCTATCAACATCAATATACCTTTAAAGCACTTCTTCAAACTCTATTAACCCCTCCATTAGTATCCTTGTTTGAACAACATGAATTTAGTGTTGTTCCAAATAATTGGATAAATAATGAATTACTTCTTTTATTGCTATGGGCCCGAATTACGGTCATGAATAAATGGCAGTTATATACTGTTAAAACAGAGCTTCTTCGTCGTTTTCCTCCTGCCTTTGGAGAAGTCATTGCTTTGCTTGAGCAAAAATTAATTGGAATTGATGAGATCAAATCTTTATTGGCAGTTGATTCAGTGTTTCTTACCACTTTTAAAGCAAGATTAATTAATGAAGTTACTTCTATCACTGAGGCCAATGCTTTTGCTTTGTTACGCACTCACTATCAACCAGTAACAATGTTTGTTGATTCAATAGAGAACTCATTAAATCAATGTACTTTTCATTTTAAACAGGGACAAAGCATTATTATTGATTTGGATCTGGTGAGTAAAAAAGATGCGCTGGCTTTAAGTGATGAAGTCATTGTTAATTTATGGCTGCAAGGATTTCCAATTGATTTTTGCCATTATTTAGGGCCTATGCCCTTTGCGCGCCATCCTTATTTTAAGCAAATGAATAAAACAATGGCAATGAAACGATTTTATACCCTTCAAACAACTACAAACTGTCTGAATGATAGTAAGTTTAACTTTAAAAAAGTCTGTTTTTCAGAATTTTCAGTTGAGGATATTCTTGAACAAGATGTATGTGTTGTTCTTGAATACCATGAAACAAACCCAATTAAATGGGTTATGGAAGTAATTCGCCAGATTGCTGTAAAAACTAGGCTGCAGATAAAAAAACACCGCATTATTTATTTACAGTTAGACCAGAAATACTCTGCTGCGGTATGTCAATTATTCACTCATTTTGTAAAAGCTGTTAATTTGGAAATTAATCCTCTCTCTATTAAATTGCTAGACTCACAAGACAGATATTACCAATACGCTAAAGTAACACTGCAGTTTCCTCTATTAAATAAATCGGGATTTGAACACCAAGGACGCTATGTTTTAGTCGGAGGAGCAGGGGGACTTGGTTTAGAGATAGCCGCTTACCTTAAAAAAACTTATGACGCTCAAGTCTATATTCTTGGGCGAAAATCTCATAATCAACTTCAGGAAAAAGTTCTAGCGCGTTTAAAGGGACTAAATATCACCTATCATAATTGTGATATAAGTGAAAACAACAGTCTTTTTACCTGCTTAAAACAATTTGCGCTGCAAGAAAAAATTAGCGGTATTTTTCATTTGGCTATAGAAAGACATGATGAATGGTGGATCAAACAGGAAGCACATTCATTATCAAGTACATTGGATCGAGTCTTTCAGCGTAATGCCTGGTTACTTGAAGAACAATTATCGCAGTTAACAAAAACTCTCTATGTATTTACTTCAATCCAAGCTTATAAGCCTAATATGGGCGCTACTATTTATAGTTTTGAGGCTGCATTAAAAAGTTATTTGGCCAGCAAACAAAAAAACATTTCTTCTTTTGTTACAGTTTTAGGAGTGATAGAAGGTGTTGGGTTGGCAAATTCTGCAGATTATTCTAATTATATGACTCAAAATAAATTAGCTGCATTAACTTTTGATGAGTTTATAACACTTTTTGAACAGCAAATAGTTACTAACACCCCTTTTGCGATGATTACTGGTAGCACTGAACAAGTTGATTTAAGCGCTAATATTTATACTAATAAAAACAATATATTAGAACAGTTTGTTGGCCTTAGTCTTTTACTCATCATCAATCAATATTTTTCGATCGATGGCGTTAAAGTAGAGATATTTCTTGTTCAATTTAAAAATCACTTTTATAAATTAGTTCAGGAGCTGTTGATTGTTTGGCAAAAAATGCAATTTATTAAGGTGGAGAATCAGGCAATTAGTTTATTGTGGGATATAGAAGAGCTTGAAAAACTAAAATTAAGGTACGAGAGCGAATTAAAAGACGACAGCTATGCTTTAAGACTGAAGCTTTTTGATGCAGTATCTAGTCAATACCCTGATCTTTTGTTGAGTAAGCTCTTGCCTCAACAAGTGATTTTTCCAAACGGTAGTACTGAGTTAGTTCAAGGCTTTTATGAACAACATGTGGTTGCTGATTATGCAAACCAAGTTTTGACAAATAAATTAAGCAGTTATGCTTTATCAACCAAAAAAACCATAAAAATTCTTGAAGTTGGTGCTGGCAGTGGTGCTTCTGCTCGGGCGATTTTAGCGGCAATGAAGAACCAACCCTTTATATATTATTTCACCGATATTTCATCAACCCTGGTTAATAAAGCAAAGCGACACTTTGCAAACCACGAGCAATCGATGAAGTTTTGCCCCTTTAAAATTGAAGATATGGATTCTAAGCACGAATTTTACCAGCAATTTGATTTTGTAATTGCGACTAATGTGGTGCATGCAACCAGCGATATTTTAAGCTCTTTAAACAGGTTATGTGATTGCTTGGTTGACGAAGGACATCTGTTGCTTAATGAGTTAGTAGAGAAAACGAATTATACAACAGCTATTTTTGGTTTATTCGATGGTTGGTGGAATGCGAAGGATCAACATTTACGACAAGATAACTCGCCATTATTAACTATGGAGCAATGGATATCAGCTTTGCAGCACTCGGGTTTAGACGATATCGAATGTTTGAGTACGCCGTTGAATTTTATTTCTTCAGAACAAATTGTTATTGATGCGACTATAAAACGTCAGTCTGAGACAAAGAAACCGTATTCTTTAATGCTTAAACCCACTATAGAGAAACCTATAATGAGCACATTTACTGATGCTCCGGCGAGAGAATTATGGCTCATCGAACAATTGGCGCAAACACTTTATCTAGATTATCAAACTATTCGCATGGAAGATCGTTTAGCTGATCTAGGCTTTGATTCATTGAGCTTAAGTGATTTATATCAAAAATTAAGACCAAAATATCCTGAATTAGGCATTGCTGAATTGTTTGCTGCAGACACTGTTGCTGCCTTAATTCAAAGATTAGTTCCTTATGAAAAGGATTTGGAACAACCCCAAAAAGTAATCAACGACCAGAATGAAACACACAATGTTTCATTAGAACATTATGATTTAGAAACAGACATCGCCATTGTGGGTTTAAGTTATCAATTACCCCATACAGGGTCTGATGATTTTGTTAGTATGCTAAAGCAAGCTAAGACCTCTTTTGGACCTATACCTTTGCATCGTTGGCAACATGCCGATTTTTATGATTTAAATAAAGGAAAACAGGGGAAATCTTATGCCCAGAGCGCTAGTTTATTAAATGACATTGATTGTTTTGATGAGGTTTTTTTTAAAATATCTCCACGTGAGGCCGCCTTTATCGACCCACAAGAACGGTTGTTGTTGCAAAAACAGCTTGTTCTTCTTCCTTTTCAGCGCTTCATTTAGCCTGTCAAAGTATCTTGACCAATGAATCAAATATGGCATTGGTTGGTGGGGTAAATTTAATTGTTCATCCTAGACAAATGGTGGAACTCAGCGATTTACATATGCTTTCTGCTAATAATATAAACGCCACTTTTTCAAAGAATGCTGATGGTTTTGTTTATGCTGAAGGAGTGGTGGTTCTTTGTATTAAAAAATTAAAATCAGCAGTGGAAGATGGCAATACTATTTATGGCGTGATCAAAGGTAGTGCTTTAAATTCAGGCGGAAAAATGCATGGCTATACAGTGCCTAATTCTGAAGCGCAAAAACAAGTAATAGCAACAGCACTCAAGAATGCCAAAATTGATGCGCAGCAAATACAATATATAGAAGCCCATGGTACGGGTACTGTTTTAGGTGATCCTATAGAAATTAAAGCCCTGAGTGATATGTATCAGACAAAGGCAATGGTTGGTTCTGTTAAGAGCAATATTGGTCACAGTGAGGCCTGTGCTGGTTTAGCTGGTATGGTTAAAATCTTGCTCCAATATCAATATGAGGAAATTTTCCCCGGAGTGAATTGCTGGCCACTTAATGAGCATTGCCATTTTGAAAAAACACAACTTACTGTTCCAGAAAAAAGTACGCCTTGGTCTATGACTAAGGGTCTGCGTTATAGCGCAGTCAGTTCCTTTGGTGCGGGTGGATCTAATGCACATATTATCTTGCAAGACTATCCGACGATTAGTTCAATGAATGCAGATGATTTAACGAAGCATTCAGTTAAATATTCATTTAAAAAACATACTCATTGGATAGTATCACAAGACCATTTAAGACCCAATGCAATACAACCATATCCTCTACTGCTCGAGACTGGCGCTTATTATTTTAATCAACATTTATTACATCAGCGCCCGATTTTACCAGGGGTAGCTCATATTTATTTTTGCTATCAGGCCTATTTAAAACATAGTGCTAATAAGCAATATATTAGTATTAAAGAGATAAAATGGCTTAATCCTGTGTATGCCGATTCTGATACGGAGCAATTAGCTTTAATGATTCAATTTACACCTGGGATTGTTGGCGTTGTTTCTTGTGAGTTGTCAGGAAAGCAATTGCATTCGAGTAGTATTTTTGCTCCATTGAATGAGGCTGTTTCATTTATAAACTATGCTGCATTAATTGTTGAATGTGTGCTGGAACTCCAAGTAGCGGAAATGTATGCTCGATTTCGCCAGAACAATTGGTATCATGGCGAGGCATTTCAATGTGTGCGAACTATTCATATTAACAGTGCTAAGAATAAAGCTGTTGCTCGGTTAACCCTTGCAGAAATTTATGCTGCTGCTGACAAAACTTTGGATCCGCGGTTATTTGATAGCGTTTTACAGTGTGTTTCCGTTTTACAGGATGAATTGCCCCAGGAGCAAGTATATATCCCTCAAGGAATAGAAATTCTTAATCTTTATCAATCATGGACTAATCAGCTTTTTGTTGTGGTTGAAGACCAATCAATCAGGAAATTTTCCCCGCGTTATAACATTTCAGTTTTTGATGATAACTATCAGTTAATTGCGCAAATTGTTGGTTTTTGTATGATTCCAATACATAAACGGCAAATTGCTCCCGCTGAGCCCATTCATTATTTTAAGCCATTTTGGCAGCGCGTTACTTGTGATGCAGTGAATCAAGAGAGTCCTAAATGGTACAATTTAACAAGCCAGATTGTTGATTGCGGTGATGGCCTACGGCTCATTCCTAATTCTTGGGCTGATTTTTTAAATTCTGATGAAAAACATTTAAAATATGAAGTATTACTTATTAATCAACTACATACACCAAAAGAATTAGTTATCTTATTACAGAATGTGCAGTTAATCATTAAGTCCAGAAAAGCGTTGAAATTAATTTTATGCTTTGATGATGAGGGAGATACGATAGTTTATTCGCAAGCGGTTAATGCGTATTTACGTACAGCAAAACGCGAGTTTCCTGAGTTAGAGTATGCGGTTGTTGTTTTGCCCTGGACATTTAGTGCTAAATTGCTACCCCTTATTGTGCAACATCAATTACCAACATGGGTCAGAGTAACACAAGAAGGTTTTTTTCATGCTCAGTATTATCATGAGGTACATCAAGATAAGAGGACAATAAACTCATTATTCAAAAAATATGGGGTTTATCTTATTGCGGGGGGGTTGGGTGCTATTCCGCAAATTATCGCTCAATATTTAGCAAATCAATATCAAGCGCATGTGTTACTCATTGGTCGTCGTAAGCCATCAATAGAAAACAGCCACTGGTTACAACAACACAGAATTAATTATAAACAAGTGGATATGAGTGATTACAGCGTACTCCAACAATGTATCACTAATTTTGCTTTGGAACATAAAGGAGTACTTAACGGCTGTATCCACGCTGCTGGTGTTCAGCAGGATGGATTAATTCTTAATCAAACTCCAAACTCTGTTGAGTTAGCACTAGCAGCCAAGGTCATGGGTACGCTCAATTTGGATAAAGCCACGATGGCTTACTCATTGGATCACTTTGTGATGCTTTCTTCTTATTCCTCTTTATTAGGCAATATCGGAC
>JACPOX010000172.1 GCA_016191305.1 Legionella longbeachae
ATGCATAGGATATGGACTAATGTTGAGAATGATGCAGATTTGCAAACTTATCGTGGATTAGGAGTAGTGCCACAATCACAAATAAATGCAGCTACTCTGGATGCAATTAAAATAGACTTGTCTGTTTTAGAGAATACGCCAGGCATTGAAGGCATTTTAAAAAATTGTTCTTGTCCTGTTGTTTTTGATTTGGCTTTACCTTGTTCTCTGGATTTTGATGAACCAAAAAGAAAAAAGTTAATCAGATTAATCTCAATTGCTCAGATTTTAGTACTTGATAGCTACGTAACTGAATTTTTATTAAATTGTAACATCACTACAACTCAATCCATACAAGAAGCGGCTAGCGAGCTACTGCATTTTGGTGCAAAAAGTATACTTCTGTTGGGGAAACAAGCGCGAGAAAATTTATGGATCCATGATTATTGCACTAATGGGGATAGTTCATTTTGGTTAACACAAACTCGTAATGCGGCTGCAAAATACCCGGAAATTCGTTCTGTTTTAACGGCCGCGATTACAGGAGCATTAGCTCTTGAACATCCACCCCATGATGCAATAATTATTGGGAAAATGTATGCACATCAAGCATTACGTAGGGCAAATACTACTCTATATTATGGCGAATTCCCCGAAAATGAAGCCGATTTACCCTATCTTTCATCCTTACCAATACAACAGGCTCCTCAACCATTCAGGCGATGTTCTCATTTAGGCTTATATCCTATTGTTGATAGCCCTGATTGGGTTGAAATGTTAGTAAAACTTGGTGTAAAAACCATACAACTGCGGATTAAAGAACAAACAAAAAACCTTGAAGAAGATATACGACGCAGTATTGCATTAGCAAAAAAACATCAAGTCCTTTTATTTATTAACGATTACTGGGAGTTAGCTTTAAAGTTAAATGCTGAAGCAGTACATTTAGGACAGACAGATTTGGATGCCGCAGATATCGATTTGATTAGACATCAGGGGCTTTTACTGGGAGTAAGTACCCATTGTTATTATGAAGTGTCACGAGCTCATGCGATTTGTCCTTCTTACATAGCAATTGGCCCCGTTTATCCTACTAGCAGCAAAAAAATGCCTTTTGTTGCACAAGGTATTGAGCGTTTATATCGCTGGCAACGTACTTTAAATTATCCCTTGGTCGCAATAGGGGGGATAAATTTTGAGCGCATGTCCGCCGTGCTTGCTAGCGGAGTGCAGGGTGTAGCACTTATTTCTGCACTTACTAAGGCAGAAGATCCACAAAGAGTAACCAAGCAACTGTTAGGTTTCATTGATAATTACGAGAACTAAAATGCTCCCTGAATTCAAACGTTATAACCAGCAAATCAAATTAGAAGAAATTGGTATTGATGGGCAAAAAAAATTACAAAATGCTCGTGTTTTATGCATTGGTGCGGGAGGAATTGCTGCCACTTTACTCTCTTACTTGGCTGCTGCTGGTGTAGGAACCATTGGGATTATTGATGATGATCTCATTGAAGAAGGTAATTTACACCGCCAAATTCTTTATCAAGAAAAACATATCAATAAAGCAAAAGCTGAAATTGCAAAAAAGCAATTACTCGCCTTAAATTCGCACATTAATATACTGACTTATGAATTTCGATTAACTGCTGAAAATGCAGAAGAGCTCATTACTCCCTATGATTTTATAGCTGATTGCACAGATAATTTTTACACCCGTTATCTGATTCATGATACTTGTTTTGGTATGGAAAAGCCTTATTTCTATGCCAGTGCTTATCAGTTTCAGGGACATTGTTCTGTGTTTTATGGCAAACATAATCCTTGTTTGCATTGTTTATTTCCCATTGTTCCTAAAACTGGCGCAAATTGTCAAGATGATGGAGTTTTAGGCACTCTTCCAGGATTATTGGGCCTTTTACAAGCAACAGAAATTATTAAATGGATTACTCAAAGTGGTGTTTCTCTCCTGAATAGACTGCTTTGTATTAATTTCCTCACCATGGAAATGAGTCATATCAATTTGATCAAAAATGATAAGTGCCAGTTTTGTGTTCATGGTAAGTTGACAGCGGATAATGTCATTGATTTTTGTAATTCATCATTTGAACTCAATACATTTTCAGTTTCAGCACAAATTTTTCCTTACTTTTTGCAAAGAAATCCTGATACTTTATTGTTGGATGTGAGAACGGTAGAAGAGCATGTAGCTAAAAATTTGGGTGGAAAATCAATTCCTTTAAACGAATTGCCGAGCCGACTCACTGAACTTGATTCGAAACAACTTATTCTTATTTATTGTCAATCAGGTAGAAGAAGTCAGAAAGCATTTATGATATTAAGACAAGCTGGTTTTCATTCCATTTATCATTTAACAAAGGGAATTGAATCATTATGATGGAGTTCCTCAAGCACCTTTTTAAAGTCCATCCCTCATTATTGGTTACAATAAGTCCATTCCTTGGGCTACTTAATCTTAATTGCCAAGGACAGAGTTCAAAATAAAGATAGATACGATAAAAACTGCTTTAATTTTGCATTCGATTCATTTACCTTCCAAGTAATTCGCTATATGATGTTATGCGATTAATTAACAGTATTTTTAAGGAGATATTATGAGTTTTTTTATTAGCGATGCTTTTGCAGCAGCGGGGACTCCAGCAGCGCCTCAAGCAGATGGAACTTTTTCGCTCATTATGATCGCCGCTATCTTTGTATTGTTTTATTTTATGCTCATTAGACCACAAAACAAAAAAGCAAAAGAACATCGTGAATTAATGAATAGTCTAAAAAAAGGTGATGAAATCATTACTTCGGGTGGCATGTTAGCTAAAGTAGTTAGTCTGGATGAGCAGTATATTAAGGTCAGTCTTGCAGAGGGCATAGAGATTAATTTACAAAAAGGCGCAGTAGTTACAGTTTTGCCAAAAGGCACTTTAAAATCTCTTTAAGAAGTCATAGGGACCCAGAAATGCAAAATAAATATCCTCTATGGAAAAACCTGATGCTGATTTTGATTGCAGTTGTTGGGTTAGTTTATGCCATACCCAATTTGTACACAGAAAATCCTGTGGTGCAAATTTCATCTGAAACAGCTGTTGATTATGACGAATTAAGAAATCAGGTTGAAGCTATCTTAAAAAAGGACAAACTAGCCTATAGTTCTGTTATTGCTCAAAACGAAAATGTTGAAGTAGTTTTTTCATCTACTGATTCTCAATTACTTGCTCGAGATGCCATTAAAAATACTTTGGGATCCCAATATACTGTTGCCCTGAATTTGGCACCATCCACCCCGAGTTGGCTGGATGCTATCCATGCGGTTCCGATGAAACAAGGTTTGGACTTGAGAGGCGGGGTGCATTTTCTATTAGAAGTAGATGTGGACAGTGTGATTAGTCGCCGTTATGAAGGGATTATGAAAAACATCAGTCAGGAGATGCGTGATCTTGGCATTCGTTACACAGGTATTCGTTATATAGCAGATAAAGGGGTTAACTTACGTTTCCGTGATAGCGTGATTATGGAAAATGCCTTCAAGGGTCTAAAGGAAAAAATTCCTGATCTCATTTTTATAAAAAGTAAAACTGATAATGAAATTATGGGTTCTCTTTCACCCGCTGAGATAAACAGTATGCGGCAAAATACTATTGAGCAAACAATGAGTATTTTACGTAACAGGGTAAATGAACTGGGTGTTGGTGAAGCAGTAGTTCAACAGCAAGGAGCAACTCGGGTTGCTGTGGATTTACCTGGAATACAAGATGCGGCACGTGCTAAACAAATTCTCGGGGGTACGGCAACGCTGCAATTTTATTTAGTAGATCAAGAACATGATCCCCAAATTGCCAAACAAACAGGTGCTGTACCTATCAATGATAAGTTACTCATAATGGATGGACAGCCGATTTTGCTAAAGAGACAGATAGTATTGAGTGGTGATTCAATCACTTCTGCAGTTTCTAGCTATGATCAGCAAACTGCCACTCCAGCAGTACAAATTCAGCTTGGTGGTGGTGGTGAGAGTTTGTTTACTAAAGTGACACGGGAAAATATTGGTAAGCGTATGGCTATTGTTTATGTTGAAACAAAAAATAGCCTGCAAACCATTAACGGTGTGGAAAAAAGAGTAACTCATAGAGAGGAGCGTGTTATTAGTGCTCCAGTAATTCAAAATGCTTTGGGTAATAATTTTCAGATTACTGGACTTTCTGATAGTAAAGAAGCAAGTAATCTGGCTTTATTATTAAGAGCAGGAGCTTTGCCTGCCGCCATCTATCCCATAGAAGAACGCACTGTAGGTCCCACTTTAGGTAAGGAAAATATTCGCAGAGGGATAGTTTCTCTGGAGGTTGGCATGGGCTTAATTTTAATCCTGATGTTGGTTTACTATCGATTTTTTGGACTCATCGCAGATATTGCTCTGTTACTTAACCTGATTTTACTCTGCGCTGTGTTGTCATTAATCGATG
The DNA here is from genome assembly GCA_016191305.1 of Legionella longbeachae. Taxonomy (GTDB): domain Bacteria; phylum Pseudomonadota; class Gammaproteobacteria; order Legionellales; family Legionellaceae; genus Legionella; species Legionella longbeachae_A. The sequence continues at coordinate 4,452 of JACPOX010000172.1, forward strand.
CAACCTTAACGCTCCCGGGAAGAGCTGGGATTGTTTTGACTGTGGGTATGGCCGTGGATGCTAATGTGTTGATTTATGAACGTATCAGAGAGGAATTACGGCATGGCTTATCACCTCAAGCAGCTATTTACGCAGGATACGAGCGAGCTTTCGCAACTATTCTAGACGCGAATGTTACCACTTTGATCGTAGCAATTATTTTGTTTGCTGTGGGAACAGGACCGGTGCGGGGATTTGCTGTGACTCTTTCTTTAGGGTTAATCACCTCTATGTTAACGGGTATTACTTATACACGAGGGATTGTGAATTGGTATTATGGTGGTCGTACTGTGAAAAAATTATCTATAGGTATTTAAGGCGAGGCTCAGATGGAATTTTTTAATCCAAATTCAAATGTGGACTTTATGGGTGCTCGTCGTTGGACGGCGATTTTCTCTTCATTAATCTTTTTAGTGTCAATAGCTGCTTTGACCATTCATGGTTTGAAGTGGGGGTTGGATTTCACTGGTGGAACACAAATTGAAATCTCTTATCCTTCTGCTGCTGATTTATCCTCTATTAGGGAAAGCCTGAACAAGGCAGGATTTAAAGAGGCTCAGGTAGTAAGTTATGGTACATCTAAAGATGTCTTAATTAGCATTGCGCCACGCGAGGATAAACAACAAGCAGTGTTAGTTGATCAAGTGATGGTCGCTTTACCTGGTGCTGTGAAGCAAAGAGTTGATTTTGTTGGGCCCCAAGTTGGCAAAGAGTTGGCAACTAAAGGTGCTTTAGCTGTTATTGTTTCTCTATTAGCAACCATGATTTATATTGCTATGCGTTTTGAATACAGGCTTGCGGTCAGTTCTGCAGTAGCATTGATTCATGACCCCGTATTGATATTAGGCATCTTTGCTTTCTTTGGTATAGAGTTTGATCTAAAAGCCTTAGCTGGTTTATTAGCGGTTATTGGTTATTCATTAAACGATACCATCGTAGTTTTTGATAGAGTACGTGAGAATTTTGTTAAAGTTCGTCGATCTACTTCAATAGAAATTATGAATATTTCGATTAACCAAACACTTTCCCGAACTATTATGACCTCCATGTTGACGCTTTTTGTAGTTGTTGCATTGTTCGTTTATGGTGGAGAAGCCATACATGGATTTTCTCTAGCTTTAATTATTGGTATTCTCATCGGTACATATTCATCGATTTATGTAGCTGGAGCTTTGGCTGTGGCTATGGGTTTGGATAGAAAAGATTTTATACCGAATCAGCGTAAAGATATGGATAATCGTCCTTAAGCTATATTTGAGGTTATGGCTTTGCTATAACCTCGAAAATTTTGGTTAACTTTCGAGTTAAAAATTGACTGATGATGCTTATCATCTTCACATTTTCATTGATGGCCCCTTTTCCACATCTTTTTCATTCTTAGATTTCCAGTCTTCAGTCATATTTTTTATATATTGAACTATTTTCTCCCAAAGGCTTCGTTTATCGAATATTTCTGATACCTTGCGAGTGGGACAATCAATATCAATATCTTTAGGTCCAAAGGTTAGTTCTCCTTTGTCATTGGTAGTAAATGTATATGTACTGGTTGTACTTGCATGGTATCCAGGAGGATTTTTTGGATCAGAAATGAGGCGGCCTTGTTCAGTAACTACCTTATTATACTTATTATATTCTTTGATATTTACACCTTCATTGGTAGAGGTGAAATCGATTCGGGTTTGAGGGTCTTGGCATTGATATTTTTTATATGTGCTTTTGTTTTTAAGACAGAAATTAGTATGCTTATTTATAGTTCAATTATTAACCAAATACAAATTATTGTATTGTTATGGAATAGATGAAATTTTTGTTTTGAAATGGAAACAATAAAATTCCATTTAGAAACTATATAGAATTGGCTATAGTGATATTTTGGTCTAATTGAGAGTATCCAAAAATATGTGCCATTCACCTGAAGGCGGGAGTCCAACTTAGAATCAGCATTGAAAGTCGATCCCAGAGAGAGCCCCGCATGACACACTTTAGTGAACATCCCTCACTAATTCAATGATAATTTATTTTCATCAGCCTTATCTAATTTCTTATCTTCTTCTACTCTTTTTAAATAATTCTCTTTAGCTGCTTTAGGTAATTTAAAAATAGTAATGGAGTTTCTCATGCTTTTCTCTTGATCTAATCCGCAACCAATAAGCCATTTATTGCCTTCTAATATGAAATAGGTAAAAGTAGGATGGATATTTGCTTTTCTCATGCTTATTTTATTGCTGAGAGTAACGAACTCTACTTCTTTTGCGCCTAATTCGAGACATTTATCTTTGACTGCCATAGCAGTGTTTCCAGTGTCCATCACGTCATCAATACAGATAACCGTTCGTCCTGTAAGCAGATTTGCTTTGGGTTCAAGTTCCCATGATGACTTCAGGCTGGCCATATGATTTCCATATGAAGAATATTTCACTGTATCTTCATAAAAATCATCCCAGCCTAATTCACTAAGTTCATTGAGTAATGCGCTTGAAAATTTCATCCCCCCATTTAATACGGTTAGAAATACCACGGATGGATTGTGGCTATGTTTTTCAAATATTTTTTGAGCAAGGGTTTTTATACCTCTTTCTACTTGTTCTTTTGTAAATAGTACTTCTATATTTTCAGCTACTTCTTTAAGTCGTTCTCTTCGTCTTTGATCTTTTGTATAAATGACTTCTTCTTGTAATCGATTCTTTATTTGAGTAGGTTTGAACATCGTAAGAGTTGCTATAGATGGCTGACTATTAATTTGATTAAACTTAGGAGATTTTGTTTCAATTTTATTTTGCATTTTTTGATCTTCCTTGAAGTAATAAAACGAAGATAAAATTATATATTTCTTAATTTACTTAAGTCTATAAGTTTTAATCCACGACAATCAACGATTTTCAATTTGTTTTAATTCCTAATATAAGAATTCCTTAAGAACAACTTGTTAACATAATGACCAAACATTTGGTGCGAAAAAAATGAAGCAAACATTAACAACTTTATTGACCATACTTTTGTTGCCTTTAACGGCCTTAGTAAGTATTGGATTTCAAGCATTATTATTGTCTATGATGGCAGTTATTTCCCCAGTTCTTGTTTTTGGGGGCGCTTTAATAGGCGCGGGAAAACTGTCGAATATACTTATGGATAAGTTCTATCCGCAGAAAAAGATTTTTTCCAATTCCATGATTGCATCGGTGATAACTTCATTGACAACTACGGCTGTATTCTTCTTTTTGCTTATTGCACCGGTGGCTGTAGGAATTCTAGCAGCATCTACCTTAATTTCTTTCTTATTTGTACCTTCTATGGCAGTATGCAGCGCTTATAAGATCGCTGAAAATGCAATAAATAAATCTTTTGCTGGCATAGGCTTAGATGATAAAGAAATTCTAATAAAGCCTAGAAGTATTAAATTATCACAAAATCCAGAAAAAAATCGCGAAGCAAAAGATGTTCCTTATTTTGATTTATTATTCAAAAAAAATTTAAGCAACCTAAAAGAGCGCAAAAAACAAGAGTATGAAAATGACTTTAAAGTTTATTAACGCCCTTTATTTCGTTAAACATTGTTTATTGTTTATATTTTCATTGTTTCAATTTGTGGATGTTTTCTTGTATCTGAATTTTCTTCATTTTTAGTTTGTTCTAATGTTTCCTGATTTACCCAACTAAATTCTTGATCCTTCGTACACGTTGCAAATTGTTTCTTTAATTCTTCGATTACGTCATGAGGTAATTGGGTGGGAGTATTATTATTATGTAACTTTTCTCCCTCAATGTGAATTTCACCATTTTCAGAAATTTCCAGAATTTTTTTTGTATAACCTTCAGTTAACTCACTATCGGACATTAATTGAACAGGAACCCCTGCAATTATCGTAGCTCCGTCTGCTAGACGTATACCACTTATTACCGGAAGATGAGATTCTTTGCTGTAATAGCTTTTTACAATAGAGCATATAGAACTCAGCAAATTGTAAGCTATATCAAAAGGAAGTCCTACACCTATACCCACTCCTTTACCCAGCAATCCTCCAACTGTGCTCATAATATGGGCTATACTGATAGTGCAAAATGAAGTGAGTAATCTTGTAGCAATGACTGGAGCAAAGAGGGCTACTCCTGTAGTTCCTGAAGGACTCAAGATGAGCAAAGTACTTCCTACTAAGGCTGTTAATTGCACACGGGGGGAAATAGCGGAAGTAGAATTACTCATCCCCTCTGCCAATACTACACCCACAGTGGCACCAACATAAGAAAACGCAGCCCCAAATAGGGGTTGTGTAAGCGAAATAATAGGAAAGTTTGTGTATTTATCTTTTGTTTCTTTTTTGTCACACTGTTCATCTAGGAATTTGGAAAAGTTACGCCATTCTTCTTTAGAAAATGGTTTTATTTTTTCTTTTTTGAGTGTTGCATTGGCGTGTTCAAATGCTTTTGGTGTATTGATAAGTTGTTTTGCTGTCGAATAAAAAAGTTCTTTATCTTCATCATCAAGATAGTTTTCAGATGTTATTCCAAAATTATCTTCTATCAGGCGATATAAAACAGAGTTTCTTTTGGAGCTGCCAATTTTAGAGTTGACGTACATACAAGCGGCAACCATGAATCTTGTTGCGATAATATAAACTTGACGTTCCAGATCTGTTTTAATGTTCTCTTCATTTGAGAAGTGAATTTTAAGAACAGTTTTAATTTTTTCTAAAAATGTAACTTGCTTATTTCTACTGACAACGTCTGTTCCTCCAAAAAAAGTAGGGAGACCTATCCTTGAAGGTTCTTGATTCAGATCAACGTGTTTTTGGGTTTCATAGTCTTGACGTAAATGATCAAATTTTGCAATACATCCTAGAGCAAGAGTAAATTTCATAATATCCACCGTCCTTTGGTATATTTTTACGGAATGCGCATTTGTTATTCCTATGTATATTTTATCTTAATTCTAAATTGTATAAATGCAATGTTATTTGATTACTTTTTACTAAATTGTTGCATAATATTGAAAGTATTGATTTTATTTTTCGATTAACTTATTGAAATGATGCTTTTTTTCAGTATTGTGATACTTTTAGTTGAATAAGTGTTAGTTGTATTTTTCACAGTAAGTAAGTTTTAGTCCAGGCTATATTTTACAGATTTTGTCGGTTGGTGTAGATGTTGGGCCGTGGGCCCAACCTACATCAATCCAATGTCATTCCCCAGCTCATAGAAAGATGAAAAGGTGATTATTTTGATAAATAACTTAAAAAACCTGAGTTTCATGGAAAGATTGAAACATTTGTTTTGGCTTCTTCGTGCATCACATTGGACGAAAGCAGTCTTTGTAATGTTGGGTTTTTGTTATACTCCTACTCCTGGATTTTTTGTACCTGCTTTATTGGCTTCGCTGGCTTTTTGTTTGATTTCCAGTGCGGTATATATATATAACGATATTGAAGATAGGACGGAAGACAGCTTACATCCTCATAAACGGCATCGACCATTAGCTAGCGAGAAGGTTTCACTCTCTGAAGCGATTTTTATGTTATTTTTATTGCTAGTAACTGGCCTTACTTTGGGTTGGCTCATTTCAAAAAAACTGGCGATAATTCTTTGTGTCTATCTGATAATTAATATAGCGTACAACCATTTTTTCAAAATTATTCCCATTATTGATGTTCTGTGCATTGCTTCTGGATTTATGTTACGTGTTTTGGCGGGCACTGTAGGTATCGGTTTGCCTATTTCTGTCTGGTTAACGGTGACTGCAACCTTACTTAGTCTTTTCATTGCATTAAATAAACGCAAAATGGAAATTCGTTTGGGGGTAAAACATGCGACACGTAAGGTATTGAAAAAATATCATCCATTACTTCTTCAGTGGTTAATCGTGGGAATCGGTATTATGAGTTTTATTACTTATGTTTTTTATATTATTTATGCTCGTGATGAGTCCTTTTATTTCATGTTAACTGTTCCATTTACGGCAATTGCATTGTGGCGTTTTGCTTGGCTTGCCAATCAAGATATAGAAAATGATGATCCAGTGATCGTTTTTTTAAGTGATCAATTATCAAGGATCAATCTTTGGTGTTTTGTAGTTTTAACTTTTATGGCTTTAGCTCAATGAAATTTGGGTTACGTTGGTATGACAGTATCTTAATTTTACTATTCATTTACCTATTTGTTCTACAAATCCTAACGATTTGGCCATTTACCATTGATGATATGTACATTTCTCTGCGCTATGCCAAACATTGGGCTGAGGGTAATGGTTTATTATGGAATTTGCATTCCTCTCCAGTAGAGGGATATTCAAACTTTATTTTTGTTGTTTTAGGCGCTTTTACACTCCTGATAAAAGGTAATCCGGTGTTTGTGTTGAAAATAACCGGATTACTAGGAATTTTTTTTACTTGTTGTTTCATTTACTTAATTAGCCGTTTTTGGTTTCCCAGACGTGAGTCAGTCCTCCCATCTCTTGGTTTGTTACTTTATAAAGGACAGATTATTTGGGCAACTAGCGGACTGGAAACAGCTTTTTATGAAGCGCTTATTAGTGGATCGGTATATTTTTGCTTGAGAGCGATAGGATATCAATCTTTTCCTGGCGCACGCAAAAAATCTCAAAATGGTTATTTTATATTTGCAGGAGTGTTTCTTTCCCTTGCTGGACTGACTAGACCTGAGGCTCCCGTTTTAATGATTTTGTTTTTTCTTTTGATTTGTTGGGATAGGCCTAAAGAAGACTTAAAAAAATATTGGCAAGGAGTTTTCTTTTTTTGCCTAACTTTGGTTATATTTTACGCACCATATTTTCTTTGGCGTATCTTATATTATGGTTTTCTGTTTCCAAACTCAGTATATTGCAAAGGTTTTTCTAGCAAAGTAACTTTGTTTTTGGATATCCAATATATTAAATTGATTTGGCCTTTTGCTGTTCTGGCTGTGCCTGCCTGCATTAAGGCTCAAGACAGGCGACATTATTTCTTATGGTTACCAAGTCTTGTTTATTTGTTGATCTTAGCTGATGCAGATCCTATTGTTGCTTTTGATAATCGACTTTTTCTACCTGTTTTTGCTTTACTTCTTCCTCTAGCCTTACAGGGAATAAGTACTATTGTGCATGATTTTTGGCAAAAAGAAGATTATGTTTTTGGTTTGCTCTTTTATTTGGGCTGTATAGGAGTTGCATTCTTTTTTATTCCGGCAATGAGTTTGGCAGATTATCATTATTTTTGTCAGAATCCACTTCGAGGAGAAGAATTGCGAGGCAAAGTAATTAACTGGTTAAATCGAAATACGCATGCTGGGGAATCAGTAGTTTTGTCTGATAGTGGAATGATACCTTATGTAAGTGATTTAAATTTTATTGATTCATACTGTTTGAATAATTTGTCAATGGCTCATTATTCTGCTGAACAAAGATATGAGCAGTTTTGTAAAGAAATTCTCCTTGAGAAACCGGAAATTATTATTTTGACTTCGTTAATAGAGCAGGGACAAATAATATATACACCCAGTGATAGATGTTTAAGGAAGTTACTTCTTAAGCAAAACGAGTATAAAATTAGTAATACTTTTGTAACTAATAGCTCAAAATCGATATATCGTTATGAACTATTTAAACATGTTTCCGATTGATTATCGGAAAAAAAGCAAAGGAAGTAGGAGTGCTAACTTTCAAATATCATTTTTTCTTTTTTATTTGATATTTTTAGTGTGTTATTTATATGCATAGTGTACTATTTGAAAATAATAATGGACGAAGAGTGAAGTGTGCATGATAGAAAGATTAACATTTTTTGTGCAAAAAATTTATTTGAAATTGCCAGTACTGCTTTGTGATTTTATCGCAATTCCAGTAGCATGGTATACTGCTTTTTGGCTGCGCTATAATATGCAACCTTTTTCAAAAGCACTTATTTCCAAGCATGCCATTATTGCTTTTGGTTTGGTAGCATGTATTCAAGTAACCTGTTATTTTTATTTTAAAACATATCGTGGATTGTGGCGCTTTTGTTCGTTAAATGATGTTATTCGAATTATACAAGCTTCTCTAAGTGCTACATTTGTCGGAATCGCCGTTTTATATTTAACCTCATTACTTCATACTCTTCCCCGTTCAATATTCCCAATGTATTGTATGATTTTGACTATGTTGCTTTGTAGTTTTAGGTTAATTAGGCGAGTAAGTTGGGATAGAAAGGCCAAAGGCAATAATGCAACTGAAATGAAACGGGTACTTATTATCGGTGCGGGTATGGCGGGTGAAGGATTGGTCCGTGAGTTACATCGGAGTAATTTGTACCAACCTCTAGGTTTTATTGATGATAATGTAGCAAAAAAAGGTCTGGAGGTTCACGGTGTACCTGTTTTGGGGACCACGGGTCAAATTGTTGAGTGTATAAAAGAAAATGCAATTGATTTGATTTTTATTGCTATTCCCTCAGCAAATTCCTCTACTATGCGACGTATTGTGACTTGTTGCAATAAAAGCAACATTCCTTTTAGAACCTTACCCGGACTTAATGCCTTAGCTTCTGGAAGGGTTGAAGTAAATGCACTACGACCAGTTAATATAGAAGATTTGTTAGGTAGGGCTCAGGTTAATTTACAATGGGATAAACTTACGGCCGGTATTACTGGAAAGCGGGTGTTGGTAACCGGAGGGGGAGGATCTATTGGTTCTGAATTATGTAGACAGATTTTAGCGCTTCAACCAAAAAGTTTGTTGATAGTCGAAAATAGTGAATTTAATTTATATCAAATTGAGCTTGAGTTAAGACAAAAATATACTGATATCTCGATCGAATGCAAATTGTTAAGTATTACCGATGAAGTTGCAATGAAACATTTATTTGCTAATTTTTTACCAAATATAGTATTTCATGCCGCTGCATATAAACATGTACCTCTTTTGCAGGATCAAATACGCATTGCTGTTTTAAATAACATATTGGGTACTCAAATTGTTGCAGAGGCTAGTGTGTCTGTTGATGTAGAGAAATTTATTTTAATTTCTTCTGATAAGGCGGTAAATCCGACTAATATTATGGGAACTACCAAGAGAGTCGCAGAGATTTATTGCCAGAATTTGGATGGTCGAGGTAGGACCAAATTTATTACAGTTCGTTTTGGCAATGTTTTGGGCTCAACAGGTAGTGTGGTTCCGCTATTTCAAAAACAATTACAAAATGGTGGTCCCATAAAGGTAACTCATCCGGATATGCAACGCTATTTTATGACTATCCCTGAAGCATGTCAGTTGATTTTACAGGCTATGGTTAATGGAAAAGGCGGTGAAATTTTGTCCTAGACATGGGAGAACCTATTAAAATCAGTTACTTGGCAGAGCAAATGATTCGATTGGCTGGGAAAGAGCCTGGTAAAGATATTATGATTGAATATACTGGATTGCGTCCAGGCGAGAAATTATTTGAAGAATTATTCCATGAGTCAGAACAATTAGCTTCAACCGAGCATGAAAAGCTATTCAAAGCTAAATTTCGTGAACTAAATTGGGATGAATTATCACAGACAATGCGTTTGATCCATAGTGCATGTAATGAGCATCAAGACGATGAGTTACATATATTATTGAAAAATTTAGTCCCTGAATTACAGACGAATAATCAAGCGCTACTATCGCAATCGCAAGTGGGCAGCATTAATCAGTAAACGGTCAATTAAGAAGCAGATCACCTGAGCATAGTGTTGATCTTCATTATGCCCAGGATGATACTAAACTGGTGGGAACAAATCCTGAAACTTGACTCGGGTTTTCAAGTGTAACGCTTTTCTCCTGATTTTGGTCAAATCTAAAAGTTTGTAGATCACGATAGGAACTATAAAACAAACTATACCAAAACAGAAAGCCATTTTATAGGTAGGATCTTTATTTAATACCAGAAAAAACAGCGCAATAAACATGAGTACTATAGCGAGGATGCCGGTATAGGGAGAATAAGGAGTAACATAACGAAGATTCGCTGTTGTGTACCCTGCTTGATATAATCTATTTCTAAATCGAATCTGTGATGTACACAAAGAAATCCAGGCTAGAGTACCAGTAAATCCGGAGACCAAAAGCAAGGCAATATAAAGCTGTGTTTGCCCAAAAAAGTAACCAACACCTAGAAGAACCCATATTGATATGAGGGTAGCAATAACTGCATTTTGTGGGATTGAATTATGGTTAAATTTAGCAAAAGTATGGGGTGCCATACCATCACGTGCTAGCGCGTTCAGAGCACGGACGGTACCGTAAAAACCAGAATTAGCACAAGATAAAGTAGCACTTAGAGTTACGAAACTGGTTACGGTCCCTGCCCATTTTAAGCCATAGAGGTTCAGTGCATCAGCAAATACAGAATTAGATAAACCTGCTTTTTGCCATGGGAAAATTAATACGAGGCAAAACACAGGAATAATATAAATGAAAAGGATTCTTAAGGTCACATTTCGAATTGCATGCGGAATCATTCGTGCAGGGTTTTCTGATTCTCCAGCAGCAAGACCAATAATTTCAGAACCTTGGTAGTTAACCAGTAGAAGAACCATTGCAGTGAGCAAAGACATGGTTCCGTTGGGAAGAAGCCCTCCATCGCCCCAAATGAATTTTGAACCAATAATTCCAGCGGGTTGAGGACCATGGATTAGGCCAAAGAAAATTAAAACAGCTAAAATAACAAAGCCAAATAAAGCTAAAATTTTGATCAAAGCAAGCCAGAACTCTATTTCACCAAAGGTATCTACCTTAGCTAAGTTGATGTAAGTAATGAGGAAACCAAAACAAATAGCCCATACATAACCATTCACTCCGGTAAACATTTCCATGATGATCCCTCCCGCAACACATTCAGCAGGAATATATGCTACCCAGCTAATCCAATAGGACCATCCTACACCACAAGCTATGGAAGGGGAGATAAAATCAGCGGTATAAGTTACAAAAGAACCTGATATAGGAATGGCAACGGCAAGTTCACCCATGCAAAGCATTGTTAGAAATATGATTAAACCGCCTAGAATATAAGCTAGAAAAACGGCAGGGCCTACAAGGTTAATTACTTCACCTGTTCCTAAAAAATAGCCTGAGCCAATAATTCCACCTAAAGCAATTAGCTGCACATGGCGATCTTTCAATCTTCGGCTATAACCACTGTCTTTAACAGGTTTAGCATTCTCTATCTTAGTATTTTTCACGGGCTGTTTGTTTCTCACAGGTTGACATAATTTTGAGTGACGCTATGTTATATTCATCTGCAATATTTTAAAACTATTCTCTCTTAAAAATGCAGAAAAAATTTCTCCTATTGAAATTTAATCTTGTTTTTAACTAATAGCACCTGAATCAGGGGTGGTATTATAGATCACTTGTTGTTCATGTGAACATATTTTTAATAAATTAATTAAAATTATTACAAACAAATAATTTTTTTCCTGATGGAGCTTAGAGATTATATATGTAGACATTGGCTTATTTTGTTGATCAATCGATAATTTATAAAATGAAAAGGATAATGAACTTCTTTTTATAAGCCATGCATTTTGTTTTAGAGTACTGAAAAACGGTTTTTAAAGAAAATGAAGACAGAATCACATCATACAGATAGGCTATGTAATAAGCTCTATTGCGGCTCCATTAAATTTAAGTATACTTTTCTATATGCCGCTGTAGCTCAGTTGGTAGAGCAGTTGATTCGTAATCAAAAGGTCTGCGGTTCGATTCCGCGCAGCGGCATAGTAAAATCAATGGGTTACGAAATTTTATAGCAGGCGCATTCTAACTCCAAGTGCGACAATCATTTTTATATTGCTGTATAAACAGTTCGTTGGGTGTTTTATAACCGATACATTTTCTTGGGCATCGGTTCAGTTTTGCTTCTATTAAGTCTAGTTCTTCTTGGGTTATTAAGTTAATTTTAGCATTTTTGGGTAAGTATTTTCTTATTCTACCATTCATATTCTCATTACTTCCTTTTTGCCATGGCGAATGGGCCTCACAATAATATACTTCGCACTTCCTATTTTTCTCAAGATAGTGATGATCAGCAAATTCGGAACCTTGATCAAAAGTGATCGTTTTAAACATCTTTTGCGGTAATTCTTCAAGTTTCTTATTTATCTTTTCCATCACTCCGCGAGAATGCTTGCTCGTATTTTTTATCAAATAAATCATTCTTGTTTTACGTTCCACAAGTGTCGTAACTACTTGGCTTTTATTCCCTTTGAATTCAATCGTATCGCCTTCCCAGTGCCCAAACCGTGCTCGTGAATCGATTTCCTCAGGTCTTTGAGTAATAAGGTAAGGAGCGCCATAACGACAGGTTCTATGCTTTCGTCTAAAAAGATTTTGCCTTCTAGGTTTTTTAAAGGCCAGCGAATGATAAAGCGTCTTATCATCGGATTGATAAACATAACGATAAATGGTTTCAGGACAAACATAAAAGCTCAGTTTTTGATGTTTCATCCTGCCAGATATTTGTTCTGGA
>JACPOX010000173.1 GCA_016191305.1 Legionella longbeachae
AAATCATCACGTTTTTTACCAGTAATTCGTACTTTATCCCCTTGGATTGAGCTTTGCACTTTAATAGTAGAATCCTTGATGTATTTTACAATTTCCTTTGCTGTGGGTTGATCAATCCCTTGCTTAAAAATCATATTTAAAGAATAAAATTTTCCACTATGGATAGGTTTTTCTTCAATATCCACTCCAGAAGCATCCACATTTCGCTTGCTGCAATGATTGCGGAACAAATCTTCTAGTTGTCTGACTTGAAAATCTGACTCAGCGCGTAAGGTTACAGTAAGTTCTTTAAGTTCTATGCTTGATTCTACGCCACGAAAATCAAAGCGAGTACCCATTTCACGCAACGCATTTTCAACAGCATGACGTAATTCTACTTCATTCGTTTCAGAGACAATATCAAAAGAAGGCATAATCGACCCATTTCAGTTAAAAAGATAATTTAACAAAAAAACCAATGCCATACCACAAATTTGCTTCAAACTATTAAGGTCTGAGAGGGATTATTGAACTATAATTTAAGTAAGAGGTTTCACGCGGAGACTATTATGATGATTACCTATTTTTTAGCTTCCCTACTGGGTTGGTATTTTGTGATTATGGGTTTGCTTTTAATTTCAAGACGCGACATTGTAGTGAACGCCATGCGAGACTTAATAGGACAACCTGCACTCATGTTATTTGTTGGAGTGATCACATTAATGATCGGTTTATTAATGGTTTTAAGCCATAACATATGGGTAATGAGTTGGCCTGTAATAATAACTATTTTTGCTTGGTTAATATTGATTGGCGGTGTAGTTAGACTCTTTTTTCCTGATACTGTTTTTAAAATTTGGGAAAAAACCATAGATAAACCAGTAAAATTAATCATTTGGGGAATAATTACGTTACTTATCGGCTTGTTCCTGTTGTATCATGTTTATTGGGGTTGAGAAATCAGTTCGTTGAAAGTTTACATATTTAAATACTAAAAAAGCAGTTCTTCTAGGAGAAGGTTGACTGCTTTTTTATAATAGATACAGGGATGTAAAAATACGGTAGAACGGAATAATTTGAGCACCTATTAAATACAATACACTCTATGAAAATCGAAATAGCACTCAGTAAACCCGTTATATCGTATAGTGATCACCTTCTTCTTCATCTACCTCATCAACAGGCTTTTCAACCTTAAATTCATCAATTTTATTTAAGTTAAACAATGCCTTAATAGCATCTCGTATTTTTTCAAATATATTTCTTTCATCAAATATAGGTTTCATTCTATCATCATGATATTCCAGTAACATATCTGCATGCCTATATTTTAAAGAATCATCCTCCACAATAAGACTCAACCTGTTTTTTACTGTCAGCATAGAGCGTTTATCCTCATAAGATATACTAACCGGTAAAAATGTTTCCTTATCAAGCTCATCTTTTTGTATTTTAAATAATTCAGTCCATTCTTCAATCAATATTTCATCATTTTTTGTATAAATATCAACACGATTTCTCATACATTCTGTACCTGCCAAATATGGTGGTAAGGCATTAGCTCTTATAGCTTGCATACCAGGAAACAGCAAAGCACCTTGATGTAAAAGTTTATATAATGTATCAACATGATCTTTCGCGTTTGGTAACTCGGTCCTAATAATGTTCTCAATTGTTGACTTTGCAAATGCCCTTTTATCCTCTTCATCGTTTATTTTTATTTTTTTTATTATTTCTTTTTCCAATGCGTTGCCTTGTAGGTTAGGATCAATTTCTAAATGTTCGGCAAATATCTGAGACAATGGTTTATGGTTAATATAAATTTTATGCATGCCTCGTAGAAAATCGTCTACAATGGCCTCCTCATTCTGCTGTTTTATATTGTGTGTAAAAAAAGACCTATTTCGAATTGTATTCCACTTGTTAGCCATGAATAATTCCTCTTAATTATCTTATATAATAGTATAACATGAGATAATGATTGTAGCAAAAACAATGAACATCTAGGTTTAAATTTAAGCTTTATTGGTTTCCATAGTTACAGCAATATTCGGTACTTTAATAGGGCTTATAACACGGACCCTGTCACTTAGAAAATAATACACTCTTTTTCATTTTTTAATTGTGCAGGTTCAGGAGATAATGGCTTGAAAAATTTATTATCAGAAGAGCTAGTAAAAATTATAGTCAGATCCCGAGGTCGATTGCCTTCAACTTCCTTACCTTTATTTTCCTCCAACCCTTTTTTTAATTGTAACAACCGTCCTTGATATTCTATCTTTAAATCATTCCTATTTATTTCAACCGCATAATCTAATAAACGCTCCACGATTTGTAAATGCTGATTAGCCACTGCGAAAGCAATCACTTCTTTGATATAAACCGGTAACCACAAGGTGTGGATTTCATGAAATTTTAATAAATAATTGAGTTGTTCTATTTGACCTGTAATACAGCAAAGATTAATCGCTTGTATGGGTTTTTCGATATCTGGGATAGTATAAAAACGTAATGCGGCAATTTTATCAAAATACTTAATTGTGGAGGTGAAATTAATCGATGATTGGCTAAAAAAGAGAGCTAAGTTTTGGTAGATCGTTCTCTCCTTAGGATCGCTTAATTTGTTGAAATCAATCTGCAATTTGTCGAAGTCAATATGATATTTTACAAGTGGAATTAGATACATATTTCGCCTCTCCCCGTATTTAACGTCAGTTAGTGAAACATTAAGTTTCTTACAAACTAAAAGTCCAGTCCTTTAAAAATATCCAAGCGGCACTAATTCAAAAATTTCGTTTACAACTCAATAAGATACTATGGATTTTCATAACTTCTCAATAAGTTGTGATAACTTCATCCCGAACGAAGTGAGGATCTCCTGAATGTGGCTCTGTATCTAGTTTCGAAGATTCCTCATCTTACTTCAATTTAGAATCGCGATTTCTTTTTAGAATAAGTTTTATTTTTTCTTGGTGTATCCTTAGGATCAGGGAGAGAACTAGGGACAGAATTAGGGTTCGTTTTAATATCCTCAAAAAACCTATTTTTTTCTTTAAAACGAATTTTTTTAGAAAATGTTCTAGCTTTTAGTTTCGTCTTAGGTTTGGGCTTGCTTTTAAGATTTTCAAAAAATGTATTATTATCTTTAAAATTTTTCTTGTTTTGGTCATCTAGATTAAAATTTTTCTCCAATGATTCATTTAAAATTTTAATTTGTTTTTTATTTAATTCATTATTATATCCACCTTCAAGTGAAACAAGTACCTTATGAACTTTAGAAGCATAGGTTTTTTTTAAGTCACAAAGAGCATTATAAAAATATTCCATGTCTGTATCAGAAAATCGTTCATATATACTTTCATCTTTAGATAAAAAACGACCATTATTTAAACGCCTGCCACAACATGCTGTTTCTTCTTGATGAGAATCCCAACCTAAAGGAACAACAATCATTATTTTTTCATTGTCAGCCAATTTTTTTATGCTTTCTTCCACTTGTTCTAAAGATTTTTTAATAACTGGATGAATAGAACCTTCTTGCTTGCGCTTATTTTTACTTAAATCAAATATTGAGTATTCATATTTATCAACAAAATAACGAGGATTATCCTCTTCATGTTTTGTTTTTGCCGATTTAAATTCTTCTTTTATAATCTCTTTTTTAGGCCAGGGGAAAACTCGCGGGTCATGGACATCAATATGTTGGAGATTAGAGCCTTTAAACACCCCATTTCTTGCATTCCTTAAACAATCTTTTAGCCCATCATCTTGATTTACATCCAATCCAATAATTGCAAAATGTAAATTAGGTTGCTTGCTTTTTTCTATAGCCATAAGAACTGCTAATTTATTTATAATGCAAAAGCCTGATGCTTTACCGACAAATGCATGGTGACTTGGCAAGCCTATGTTCACTAAGAAATCATAATTTAAATTTGCCACTTGATTAATTTCTTCCAAAGCCATTTGAAAATAATGATGACTGTAAACTATATCACCTTCTTGAAATTGCTTTATACAATTTGGAATTATATCTTCAACAAGATAGAGCTGATCATGAATTGACTCTAAAGCTTTTAGTAAAGGATCTTTTTCTGGTATAGATAAATAAACTTGCTCTAATTCTGTTATTTTATTTTCGGTTAAAGTGTTCTTTGTAGTCTGATTAATTAAACTAAATAAATCGTCCCAAGTTTTTTCGTCTGTATTTGCCTTGCAATTTATTTCGATTTTTTCATTATTAAGGATATTGCAGTGATTCTCGTTAATAGCCTCATTAATCACGGTTAAACGATTACATTGATCTTGCTCTGTCCCAGTTGGCATATCTAATGTGGCTTTAATTTCAAATGATGATGGAATACGAAAGCCAAACTGGATTTTTAAACCATCATCTTTGTTATCTGTCTTCTCTATTTTCCGCTTCATTTCATAAATCCTTTAGTCACATTGTCTATTAATTATACACCATATGACTTAACATAAAGATTGAATACTATTTAGCGTTCTGATTTTTGGTAGTGCAGTTATTTATATTGAATCCTAAATTTAAAAAAGTTTTTATACAAAATATTTGTTAACCATGTTTAAATAGACATCTAAGAACTAGATTCCGCAGTTTTTTATGCTTGGTTTTTTCTCGCGTCGAATTACCGTGGCTTGACCACGGTATCTATGCAGTACTTTGCATGGCTGGATACCGTGGTCAAGCCACGGTAATTCGACATACTCGAAAGTCAAGTTAAAAAAACTGCGGAACCGAATAAGAATGAATCAAAAATCACCAATATGATCCAAAACGACAGATACTGCCAAGCAAAAAAAGTAACTCTTATAGGTGCTATTGTTAATGCTCTGCTTGGCATCATTAAATTATTCGGTGGTTATTTTTTCCATTCTCATGCTTTGGTTGCTGATGGGATCCATTCTTTTTCCGATCTCATTACAGATGCGATGGTATTATTTGCCTCCAAATACGGAAGTCTTGATGCAGATGATACCCACCCTTATGGGCATCAACGCATAGAAACCGCTGCGACCTTATTGCTAGCCCTCTTATTAATTCTTGCAGGATTAGGTATAGCTTGGGATTCAGTATATGACTTAGTCAAATCAAATTATGTTATGCCTAGCTGGTTATCGTTACCAATAATTTGTATTTCCATTTTTAGTAATGAAGCATTATTCCACTA
The DNA here is from genome assembly GCA_016191305.1 of Legionella longbeachae. Lineage (GTDB taxonomy): Bacteria > Pseudomonadota > Gammaproteobacteria > Legionellales > Legionellaceae > Legionella > Legionella longbeachae_A. Next base: position 5,172 of record JACPOX010000173.1, read on the forward strand.
CACCTTATATGTCGGAACACGTATCAATTCCAAATTGATTACGGCAAATGCATGGCATCATCGTTCAGATGCAGCATCTTCTTTAGTTGTATTCGTGGGATTAATCGGCAGTTTATCAGGTTTTAGTTATCTAGATGCATCTGCAGCTATTATAGTTGGTCTCATGATAGTTAAAATGGGATGTAATTACGCTTGGAATAGTGTGAAAGAACTTGTTGATACTGCGGTTAGTTCTGAACTATTAACTCAAATTGTACAAGTAATTGCACGTGTTGATGGAGTTCAAAAAATTCATCAGTTACGCACTCGCACCATGGGTAAGGATGTATTAATCGATGTACATATTTTGGTTTCACCTAAAATATCCGTATCTGAAGGACATTATATTGCCCAGCATGTCCATAATTCACTAACTGATCAAGTTGATAGTGTCAAAGATGTTATTGTACATGTCGATCCAGAAGATGATGAGATTTGTAGTCCTTCTTTACATTTGCCAAACAGAAAAGTATTGCAAGAGAAATTACTCAATGAAGTCCATATCGATTTTCCTGAGATTTTATTTTGTAATTTGCATTATTTGGATGGAAAAATAGGACTTGATATAATTTGTAATGAACAATTTTCACAATGGCAAGAATTGCATGATCGCGTGATTTTAGCGTTAAAACTGCAAACTGATATTAAAGAAGTACGCTTATTTAGCTTGCATGATGTAATGCATCACCACTAAACTACAAGTTTTGGTTGTATTTATTTAGAGTAGTCGGTGGGAAAGACAAAAACTTAAGCTCACGATTTACTCTCTACCCGAATAGACTCAATAATTAATAATAGGATAAACAATGGTATCAGCTACCAGTTTAAAAATACTTTTTGCTTTGTCAATTTTTATCGTCATTTTGATGGCGGGCTGGTATCCATTTAGAAAACGCATTAAAGAGGATAAGCATATTGATTTTCCAGTGGGAGAAACTCTAGCTACTGGCGTATTTTTAGGTGCAGGCTTGTTACATATGCTTCCTGAGGCAAGTTCTTTATTTAAAACCATGGGTTACAATTATCCATTCGCTTTTATTATTACTGGTGCCGTATTTCTGATTTTTCTCTGGTTCGAACATTTAGGTAAAGAACTCTATCATCACCATAATCATAATACAGAACATCCTGCTTTTGCTATTTTGGCCTGGATAATGCTCTCTGTACACTCAATCATGCTAGGGGCTGCCTTAGGATTGGCTCACTACAATTCTATGATTATCATGCTCTTTCTTGCTATTATTACCCACAAATGGGCTGAAAGTTTTGCAATAGCAGTACAATTAAATAAAAGTTCAATGAGCACAAATACCAGCATGATTTTCTTTATTTTATTTAGCTTGATGACTCCGATGGGTATCTATCTAGGTTGGTATTTTGGTCATGGTGTGGAAACAAACTCCATATTTGATCCCATTTTAATATCGGCTTCCGCAGGAACATTTCTTTATCTAGGCACACTGCATGGCTTGGAACGCTGTGTTCTAGTAGAACGTTGTTGCAATCTCAAAGATTTCAGTTTTGTGATTATTGGTTTTTCTCTTATGGCGATGGTAGCTATATATGTCTAAATTTTTGCAAAAGCCAATTTCCTATGTTTCTAGGGTCTATTTACAATTCGACTCAAGAGGGTGAATTGTAAATAGACCATAATAAAAAATATTCATAATAATCAGGACTTAACATGCAAATAACTAAAATTCAAGCCCGTGAAATTTTGGATTCTCGTGGCAACCCTACGGTTGAAGCCGATGTTATTTTAAAAAACGGAATTCAAGGAAGAGCCAGTGTCCCTTCAGGAGCATCAACAGGAAGCCGTGAAGCCTGTGAACTCCGTGATAATGATGTAACACGTTATCATGGTAAAGGAGTACAGCAAGCTGTTGCTCATATTAATCATGAAATCAATCAGGCTCTCAATCATTTTTCTGTTGAAGATCAAGATGCTTTGGACAAAAAACTATGTCAATTAGATGGAACCGAAAACAAATCACATTTAGGTGCTAATGCTCTTCTTGCTGTTTCACTTGCTGCAGCCAGAGCCCGAGCCAATGAACACAATGTGCCTCTATACGCCTCTTTAAACCAAGGCGAAAAAATGTCCATGCCAGTACCAATGATGAATATTTTAAATGGCGGCGCTCATGCTGATAATAATGTTGATATTCAGGAATTCATGATCATGCCTGTTGGCGCTTCTGATTTTTCCACTGCTTTGCAAATGGGTACAGAGATTTTCCATGGATTAAAATCTGTATTAAAAAAACAAGGATTAAACACTGCAGTTGGGGATGAAGGAGGGTTTGCGCCCGATATCAGATCCAACCGTCAAGCACTAGATTTACTTAGTGAGGCGATTGAAAATGCGGGTTTTAAGTTAGGTAATGAAATAGTACTGGCTCTTGATGTTGCAGCTTCAGAATTGTATGACCAGGGAATGTATCATATGGCCTCTGAAAATCAAAAATTTAGCTCAGCACAACTTATCGATTATTATGCCAATCTGGTAGCCAACTATCCCATTGTAAGTATTGAAGATGGTCTGGATGAAAAGGATTGGGCTGGGTGGAAACAATTAACAACACAATTAGGTGGGAAAATTCAATTGGTTGGTGATGATATATTCGTTACCAATCCCAAAATCTTACAAGAAGGCATTACCCAAAAAGTAGCTAATGCCATTCTCATTAAAGTCAATCAGATAGGAACGTTGAGTGAAACTCGGCAAACAATTAAATTAGCGCAACAAAATGGCTATCGATGCGTTATGTCTCATCGTTCTGGTGAGACCGAAGATACCTTTATTGCAGATCTTGCTGTTGCCACGGGTTGTGGTCAGATTAAAACAGGATCTCTTTGTCGTACTGATCGCATTGCGAAATACAATCAATTATTACGTATTAATGAAATCGCCTGTTTACCTTATGTTGGAAGATCGATATTAACCTAAATTTAAGCAATTGAATTCATAAAGAGAAATTTTTGGTTTAAATTATTAGGGTGTGTTGGGGAACAATTGTCAACACACCCTAATTGCTTTTTTATTTAAGGTAGCCTAGATAGAGCGCTGTGCGCGTAATCCAGGTACATTTTCTTAGGTTGACGTCATGACGTGAACGTTTACTATTTTACTATTTTACTATTTTACTTGTGGATGATAATCAGGAATTTCCTTAGGATAACGCCCCTTAACGGTTCTAAAAAAATCAAGAAGGTGTGGGAAATCTTTTTCAATATCTCCTGTAGGCCAATAAGGCGGTTGAATCCGAATTTCCTTAAGCGAATAATCAAAACCTATCAGAACTAAGGGGAGTCCTGCCTTACAAGCAATATGATAAAAACCTTCTTTCCAACGAGTAACTGGGCTACGAGTACCTTCAGGAGTAATCGCAAGGCAAAATTCATCGCGAGAATCAAACATATTAACTACTTGATCAACTGTTTTGTTTTTTTTAGAACGATCAACTGGTGTGCCCCCTAAAACTTTTAATAAAGGGCCTAAGGGAAAAAAGAAAAGCTGATTTTTGGCTATAAAATGTATTTTAACTCCCATCTCAAAACGAGCAAACAATCCCACAAGAAAATCCCAATTACTAGTATGAGGAGCCACCACGACTAAATATTTTTTATCTTTTGGCAGTTCACCTACAATTTTCCAACCAAATAACTTTAAAATTAACCATCCGAATTTTTTCATAATCAAAATTTATTATTATTTTTTGTAGTATATACAAATTGTTATTGAGATACACCTAAATAAATAATTAAATAAAATATTCTGGAGTTCAATATATATACTAAAATGATAGATATATAGGTGTAGCTATGGAGTGCCACAATATGAAAAAACAAGATCCAGCACTTATTTTTTCCAATCCACGTTTACTAGCAGCTGTTTATTATGGTCTATTGTCTGTTGTTGGAACGATACTGATTAATGCTTTTCTCACAACCATTGGCATTGCAGAAATTGTTCCTCTTTTTCAAGCAATTATTCTAGGAATGGTTGTAGCATCTATAACGGGAGCTTTATTTGGTGAACGAATTATTCATTGTCCACGCCCTTATAAAAGCAAAACTTTTTGGACAGGTTTTACAATGGTCATTTTATCCTTACCATTTTTTGATCTTGGTTTGGTGCTCTTTATGGATGTATCAGAAAAGTATTTACTGAAAATAACAAATTTCCAGGATCTCGTTTCGGCGTATTTTTTAGTACTAGGTTATAGTTATATTCTTTTTGGAATCTTACTTGCCATAGCTTCTGGCTTTGCATCTATGTATTTAAGAGGAAAACTATTGTACCATATCCTGAATACAGATAGAGAACAAAGCCACAGCTTACCTCGGTATATTAAACAAAAAAGGAAATCCACAGTCACCACTCCTACAAAACCACGTACTTTGCAACATAAAAAAACTTGAGTAAAATTTAAATTCTCTCTTCGGAGGTAACAGATCTTTTAGGATTTTTATGCCTATAATTCATTTTAATAATAAAGAGCATCTTTTTCATCTGTTAACACAAAAAGCAGTTGTCCTTACTCCCAATAATCGACTTAGCGAATCCATTATTCAACAATATTTCACTCACGGTGAGAGTCAAACCTTAGATAAACCACAATGTATGCCCTATGGCATTGCATTAATTAAAGCATATGAACATCTGCGTTTTATTACGCCACATGTTACTCATCCCACATTGCTTAACGCAGCTCAATGCCAACAATTATGGCGTAATCTTATTAAATCTAAATCAAACATAACTTTCAGTGAAGGCTTACTCCAATCAATAATCAGTGCCTGGGAACGCTGCCAACAATGGCAAATTCACCCAGAAGATCAAACATTCCACTACACAACACAAACACGACAATTTCAACAATGGTGGTTATTATTTGAAAAACGGTTAAAACAACAGCATTTAATCACTGAGTTTCAATTAATCCCCTATTTATTGAATGCAAACTGCTGTTTCTTTTCTCAACCTATTGTTTGGCTATGTTTTGATGACTTTACCCCTCAACAATTAAGTCTGCAGGAGTATTTAGATAATAAAGGTTTGTCTCAATACCAATATGATCTTAAAGATAAATTATCCAATACCCAAGTATTAGCAGCTCAGGATAGTAATGAGGAATATCAACAATTAATGGCTTGGCTGCATTTAAAAGTTGCAGAAGGTAACCATCGTATTGGGGTCGTTGTTCCCAATCTCGAACAAGAATCACACGCCATACAAAGAATGTTGACGCATCATTTTGCACCTGAATTCTTTAATATTTCTTTAGGAGAACCACTGAGCCATTTCTCTTTAGTAGCCCATGCTTTGTCCTGGCTTAACCTGGATGATAGCTATTTAAATCCACATCAAGTCAATTTACTTTTGCAATCACCCTATCTGGAAGGTTCTAAAAAAGAATTTCTGGAACGTTCAGAATACTTGCAAGAAGCAAACTTACTTGAAAAACACATCATTCCAGTAAAAAATTTAATCGAGGAATTCCGTAATTACGCTCCAATACTTGCAAAACTATTAAGTACTCTTGCCCCCTACCCTCAAGTAGCTACAATACAGGAGTGGATAGAGCTGTTTCAAGAGCGTTTAAATGCCTTGGGTTTTCCGGGAGAATATGGACTTAATTCAAAAAATTATCAATGTATTAATCGCTTTATAACACTCTTTGATGAACTAAGACAATTTGCATTACTCAGTTCTAGCTTTACTAAAACGGAGGCGTTAGAAACACTAGCTCATCTTACAGATAACACCATTTTTCAAGCGCAAAAAACCAATGCACCAATTCAAATTTCGGGTTTATTAGAAGCGTCAGGATGTGAGTTTGACAGTTTATGGGTTGTCGGCTTAACTGATCAATGTTTGCCTCAAAAAGTACATTTATCTGCCTTTATTCCACCCCAGCTACAACGTGACTTACATATGCCCCATAGCCTTCCTGCACGTGAATTGCAATTCGCCCGTAAAATAGTGCAACGTCTACAAAAAAGTGCTGACTCTATAATATTTAGTTATGCACAATTGCAAGGCGATAATCCAAATTTACCTTGCTCATTGATTACCAGTTTTCCAAAGTTTGAACTTCTGCCTATATATAAGGAATTACTACAAAATACTGATT
>JACPOX010000064.1 GCA_016191305.1 Legionella longbeachae
CCACTTTAAAATTGGGATTTTTTTTAGTTAAGGCATAGTGTAAACAAGTCAAACTTGCATGATCTTGAACGTTTGGGTCAATTTTTTTTTCTAAGATAAAAGCAATGAGTTCCGATGCGCCTCCCCTTTTACACGCATAGTGTAATATATTGCGACCATTATCACATGTGAGATTAGGATTCACATCAAAATCGAGAAACAAATTCGCAAGCGCTAACACAAGTTTATCGTTTTTTATAAAAGCTAAAAAATGAAATGCAGCAATACCATCCATAAAACCATTCATAAACCGCAAAGGATATGATGCTATATCTTTATTATGGTTTAATAGCTGTACTACCATCCATTGTACGCTCTCATCATCAAGCTTTTTTTCGAAAGATAAAAATAAAATCGCCGCTAAAGATAACGATGCTATCTTGATATCATCTAAAGTATTTAATATATGTGTGATTTGCTTTCTATTGTTACTTGCTATGGCTCGTAATAAAAGTTCTTGCTTATCCATGTCTTCATTGCAGTGTTGCTCCTGATTTGAATCTTCAATAGGATAATTAGGATGTTTATTTTGTTGCTGATCAAATAATTCCTTTTTATCCTGCATGAAATAACTCCACCATTAGTTTATTCCGCATGAATATATAACAATCGTTTAGCTAAAAATATCCGTTAAATTACGGATATTCTCAAGATTTATTTTTATAACGATAAAGATAAAACAGTATTATTTACATTCACCTTATAAGAACTCCAAAAAATTCATTTCTTCAGAGCTATTTCAATCCTACTATTTTTATAGTAGGATATCTACTATAAAAATAGTAGGACGTACTTTATCTAATGTAGGTTGGGCCCTACATGAACATCAGCCTAAAGTGTAGCCCTTTGTTGGGCCAGGACCCCCAACAAAATCCTTAAGCGATTCAGTATATAGCTAAAGCTCTTATCCTGAACGCGCGTTTATTTAGTTTCTGGAGAAAAAAATGTCAATTAAAAGAGGGTCGAAAACTTTTCCTCACGATCGCCTCCTTACAGAAGTAGAGCTCGAGTTAATGAATATTATTTGGAGTCTTAATCAAGTAACGATAAAAGATATTGTTTTACATTTGCCCAAAGAAAGACCTTTAGCTTATACCACGGTAGCAACTGTGGTAAAAGTGCTTGAACAAAAAGGATTTTTGGGATGCCAAAAAAATACTTATGCCCATATTTTTCTCCCTCTTGTTACAAAGGCGGAGTATGAGAGCACCTGCATTGACCATATAGTGACGAATGTTTTTGATGGTGAACCTGCAGCACTAGTACAACGACTTTTGATGGCTAAAAAGCTACAACATGATGACATTCAAGCAATTGAGGACGCGCTAAAACACTTGCTAACTTCCAAATCACAAATAGAGGCTTGAGTATGTTATTCCTAGAAATTTTATTAAGTATTCATTGCTTACTTTTTTTAAGCTCATGGATTATTGGCGGTCATTGGCTTGCGAAGCAGCCTTCTTTTAAACTCAAACTAGCACGCTTTTTATTAGTAAGTTCTGTGATTTCTCCCTTAATTGTTCATTGTATAAATTACGATCACAAACCTGAGCGGCATCATTATACCTCCATAGATACTTTGCAAGATTATGTAAACCAACCCATTTTAAAATCTAAATCTACAAATGACATTCCTGAGTCGGAAACCATTTTTTCAATAGGCAATACGAGTTATTTTCAGCTTTTTTATGCCCTATTTTGTTTGCTCATTATATTTCGCAGTTATAAAGTTCTATTGAGTTTGAGTAGTTTAAAAGCCCTATTAGTTGAAGCAATTACGTATCGAACTTCTGGTAAATTAGTTATTAAAGTTTCTCACCGTTGCCATATTCCTTTCTCAGTAGTTTTATTTAACAAAGCATTTATTATATTACCTGTATCCTTATTTTCTTCATCCAAGAACGTAAAGATTGCTATAGCTCATGAAGGCCAACATCATCGTAATGGTGATTGTCTATGGGTCTATTTTGTTGAAGCCCTACGCATTATCTTCTGGGGTAATCCAGGAGTTACACGATGGGGTCGTATTATAAGCGAATTACAAGAATTATCATGTGATGAAGTATTGGTTGGCCAGCCAAACATTTCGGCACATGACTATGGCAACTGTCTGTTCAATGTAGTTCAGACAGTATCTCAATGTTCGCTGTCAACTAACCGAGAAATTGCATGCACGGTGGGTATGGCCTTGGGCAAAGACAATGAAGACTGTACTTTTATCATCAGGAGAATTTCAATGTTATCAACTTATCCACTTAAACCATCTAAATCTTTATTGTTAGGTGTCGCCTTTGTGGGATTTTCTATTTTGGCTCCAATCTGTGTCGCGTATTCAGCGGTAGGATCATTGACCGGTTCTAAGGCAAAAGAAATCGATACCTCCCATTTAGATCCTAAGATGCAACATATTGCAGAGCAATAAATTAACACGGCGGTAAAACAATATCATGCAAAATCAGGGGTTGTTGCAATCGTCAATGCAAAAACTGGCGATGTCATCGCATTTGCAGAAGCAAGCAAGAATAAAAATCAGAACAGTTGGAAATCACGTGTTTTTTCACCTGGATCCACGATAAAACCTTTTATTGCGGCTGCAGCAATCGATTCGGGCCATAGCTCTGAAACAAAAAATTATGATTGTCGTTCACCTTATTCGATAGAAGGCAAAACATTTACAAATTACTATGTTAGTAAGAGCCCTACTTCGTTGACACAAGCCATTGCAAGATCAAGTAATGTATGCATGATTAAGATTTCTCAAGAAACTGGTCTAGCGGTGATTCGTAAAAAACTTGCTGAATTTGGTTTTGATGTGGACACTTGGTGGCAAGCAAATCAAAGTGAAGAGTTGCAACTTGCAATGGCTTCTCTTGGCGAAAATATCCCGGTCACTATTGACTCGTTAACAAAGTCCTATGCCATTCTTGCTAACAAAGGAAGTCCATTCACAGGAAGAGCAACTCCTATTATTTCTGCAACAACAACAAACTCAATAAAATCAACTACGAGGTACGGCAGCTTTGTTGTACCCTATCTAAAGTAAAATAGACCTCTTGCAACGCAGCAATAAAGTAAAAGACGCAGGTTATGCAAGAGGTCTAATGATGTTGGAGTTGTTATGAAGAAATTATGCGTATTTCTATGGATGACACTATTCTATTTTAGTACTACTTGGGCCCAAAGCACTTGCTTTTTGGTTCAGGAAAATCAAACCGTGATCAAGCACGAAGGGAAGGATTGCAATCAACGCTTTGCACCAGAATCAACCTTTAAAATTGCCTTGAGTCTTATGGGCTTTGATGCAGGAATATTAAAAGATGAACTTCATCCAGAATGGATCTACAAGAAAGAATATGAACTTTATCTCAATGTATGGAAATATCCTCATAATCCGCGTACATGGATAAGAGATTCTTGTGTTTGGTATTCGCAAGTTTTAACACAACAATTAGGTATGACCCGATTTAAGAATTATGTTGATGTATTCCAATATGGTAATCAAAATGTTTCCGGAGACAAAGGGCAAAATAATGGACTAACCCATGCCTGGCTATCAAGCTCGCTTGCTATCTCACCAAAAGAACAAATTCAGTTTCTACAAAAAATAGTTAATAAAAAATTAACCGTGAGCTCAAAAGCGTTCACTATGACTAAAGACATTCTATATATTCAAGAATTATCAGGTGGCTGGAAACTCTATGGAAAAACAGGTAATGGTCGACAGTTAACTAAGGACAAAAGCCAAAAACTACCACTACAACACGGATGGTTCGTGGGATGGATCGAGAAAGATGCTCGAGTAATTACCTTTACGAACCACATTGCAGACAGTAAGAAACAAGCAACATTTGCCAGTTTTAGGGCGAAAAATGAGGCACTGAATCAATTATTTTACTTGATCGATGAATTGGAAAAATAATAGCTCATTAGTGCTCGAATCCTCAGTCCGATTCTCTGCTCCGTGTCTTCTCACGCTTGTCTCACTGTAGCGCGCGAAGTCTAATACCTGCTATAAAATGATACAGATGTCGGTTTGAGGTGGATCCAGCGGATCCACCGAATCAAGTAGTCCAGATCTGAAGTTAATATGTTTAACAAATATTTGGCTAGACATTTTTTCCTCATCAATCCTTTTAAGGTCCTTAGCATACTGTATGGCCTTTGTGTACACTAAACGTTCTCCTATTCCTATTTCTTCTGTTTCAGGCAGATTATCTCCCCAGGGTTTTTCTGAGTTGATAGCAATGGCAATGTTATGTATACAATGCTGTAGGTCATCTTCCCAACCCCCTTTTCTGGTTAGTTCTTTGATCAGACTACGAAGATAACTTAATTGTACATTCTGATTTTCACCGGGGTCGGTGAAGGCTTGCGATGCTTGTTGTGCTTCGAGTTGAAAATAATATGCATTGACCTTTGTGGATGCAAGATGTATGGCATGAGCAGGATCTATTCCAAGCGAGACAAAGTAGGCATACCCAGCTTCGCTAAAGTTTGTGTGTATCCAAGGATATACTCTAAGAGTATTTCTAATAGTAGGCTTTATAAAAAAAGTAGCTTCATATAATTGGTACATATTATTCCTAACTCTATGTGTTTAGAGAATTTAAATGATAAAAGAATAAATATAGCACATTAAGATTATATTAAGAACGTGTGCGGAACTCGGGGATCCGCATTGCCTCAAATTACCAAACAATCCACAATTACAAAATGATGAATACTTGGCGAAGCTTTTGATCAACGAAGAGATGAGCGAAGCCTGTTTGCGTGTTATTCTGACCTCTATTGATCCAAGCTTTAAGCTTTTATATCAAATCATAAAGAATGCCCAGCATTCGCAAAATCTCCTTCAAATTGTTAATCTTCCTTTTTTTAAAGAATGGGTTTTGCAAGCAGCAGGACAAGAACCCAACCAAGAACTAATCCAAACTTTACTTCAATCTAAAGAACCGCTTAGCGCCGAACATCTTCTTAAATTAAGTGAAACTTATAAAAAACTTGAAGAAAAGAAACTTATTTTCGCATGTGCCATTAAAGATAAAGCATTTGAAAAAATTCAAACAGTTGATGATCCTGCTATAAAATTACTTGAACAAGTAGCAGAAACAACAACCGATTCAGAACTAGTATTAGAGCTGATTACTGTGGCACAAACAAATGAAAAATTCGGTGAAGAAAAACTACTAGAGAAAGTATTTAATACTCCGACTATGGCTCGTAGCTTACTCCACAAAGAAAATAAAGTACTCAACACCAATTCGACAGATCCTATCCATTTGACCAAGATGCTACAGGCCATGGATAAATTACGTCTCAAGGCTTTGTATTTTTTGGATAAAGCAGAAAACAAAAAAGAAGAAAAATATATCAGCGCAGCAAAAGCGGCTTTCTCTTTGTATCTTTTGTTAGACAGTCTATGCACGTCATTTGTTGAGAAAAAAATAACGCCAGCCCATTTCCAAAAGAAAGCCTCTCAATCTATTAATCACTATAATGCGGAACTATCAACCCATCGTGGTGTAAAACAAATTATTTATGATATTGCAAATGCAGTGTTTTTCCTGGCTGGACTGATTAAGTACGCGACAACCGGACGTTTTCGACTTTTTGAAGCAAAAACCGATTCCGAAACTATTCTGACAAAAATTAAAGAGAATATCCCAAAATCACTAAAACCTGACTAAGTGGGTGGCGCTATACTTATTCAAAACTTGCTACATTCTTTTTAATGTCTTAATTCCAAGTAATGACAATCCTAACTCTAAAACACGAGAAGTTAAGCTCGCCAGTTTGAGTCTACTCAATTTCAATGCCTGATCCTCTTGACTCAAGATAGGGCATGCTTCATAAAACGATGAAAACACTCCAGCCAATTCATATAGATAAGTACAAAGAAGATGTGGTGCTGCTTTGAGTGTTACCATGTCAATCACTTCTGGAAATAAGGTAATCTGTTTTGTCAACAAAATATCATTGGAGTTTTGAAAAATTATTGGTTCATCGAGTGCGTTTAAGGTGATGCCTGCTTTTTGAAATAAACTATATACACGTGTATAGGCATATAGAAGATAAGGGGCTGTATTTCCTTCAAAACTTAACATGCTATCCCAATCAAATATATAGTCACTTATCCTATTCTTTGATAAATCAACATATTTGATTGATGAGATTCCCAGCACCTTGGCCATTTCATCTATTTCTTCGGGAGTAGATTGAGTGGTTTGTTTACTTTTAATTAATGCCTTTGCACGACGCTCTGCCTCATCGAGTAAATCTACTAATTTGGTTACACCACCATCCCTACTTTTAAATGGTTTACCGGATTTATCTAAGACCATTCCAAAACTAACATGTTCTAATTGCATTGTAGGATTTGCAAAACCTGCCTTATAAGCCAATGCAAATATTTGCTGAAAATGTAAGGATTGTCGGGCATCAACAACATACAAAACTCGATCAGCCTCTAGTGTTGTTTGTCGATAATGAATTGCTGCGAGATCAGTACTCGAATATAAAAATCCACCATCTTTTTTTTGTACAATAATTGGAAGTAGTTCATTATCTTTTCCTTTAAATTCATCAAGGAATACACATTGGGCTCCATCATGCTCTACTAACAATCCTTGCTGACGCAGCAAATCTACCACCATAGGCAAAAAATCATTATATGCGCTCTCAGCTCTAACATCTGTACTTTGTAAAGAAACACCTAGGCGATCATAAATTTCCTGACAATGCGTCAATGATAATTGAATAAATTTTATCCATAACTTAAGGCAATGGGGATCTCCTGATTGCAAAAGAACCACCTTAAGTCTGGCTCGTTCTGCAAAATTTGGTTCTGTATCGAAACGTAATTTGGCAGCCTTATAAAAACTTTCCAAATCATGTAACTGGGCTTCCCAGAGATGAGTATTTTCTTGATCCTCCAAATGCGCAAGCAACATACCAAATTGAGTACCCCAATCGCCTACGTGATTTTGGCGAATGACCTGGTAGCCCTTAAGTTCAAGGACTCTAACTATTGCATCCCCAATAATTGTCGAACGTAAATGGCCAACATGCATTTCTTTTGCTAAATTAGGAGAAGAATAATCAACAACCACTGTATGGGGTCGCTCAATCGATAACACGCCACAAACAGAAGATTTAGAAATCACCTCGAGCTGGGACTGTAAGCAACGATGACTTAATGTAAAATTAATAAAACCTGGGCCTGCTATATCAATGCGTTCAATATCGATATGGGGTGAAATACAAGCAATCAAGCGTTCTGCTAAAACTCTCGGTGCCATACCTACTAATTTAGCTAATATCATAGCTATGTTGCTCGAAAAATCGCCATGACTTTGATCGCGGGGACGTTCAATATTAACGGCGAACATACTTGGAAAGGTCAATTGATCTTGTATTGAGAGTTTCTCTAATGCTTGCTGTAGAACTAATTCAATTTTTTGTTTCATAAATATACCAAGTTGTTTTTCAAAATCACATTCAATTCTAAATTATTGCACGCAGAAAAAACGACAGTCAACTTAAAGTGAAATACCTATAGCGTTCCAATATCACCATATCGCAAAATTGGAAGATCTGCTGGAAAATTATCTCTACCTTCATAGCGTAATAAATCTCCAGGTTGACAATTGCATGGGAACATCCCAGCCCTTTTTCTTTGGATATTTATTGGGCATCAGACTCTGAAACTGGGTACTATTTTAATGCCGACAACCATAACCGTAATCGCTGACAAATACCTTGTTTTGCTCAATTAATGAGCTAAGAAACAAAGCCAGCTCATGTTATTTATTTTTTAAAAGATCTATCAATTTCCCCTTCAACTGCTTTTTTAAATCCACTTTCTTTAATTGTTTTAAGATCACCTTTAGCTTGCCTAAACGCTTCAGTATGTTTTTTTTCACTTTTATTTTTAGTATCTTCGCTTTGACCATTATGCTTATTTTTATACTCGTCAACCTTTTCTTCTAATTGATTCAAAGTCTTATAGTATCGGCTACTACCAGAACGATGTAGTGCTTTCCCCTTCCCTACATTATCTATATCTTTATAAATAATATCCCTCCTAGCCTTAGTAATAAACTTTAGTAGTTCCTTCTCTGTAGTGGAATCTTCAATATTCCTAAGTAGCTCTGTTGCATGCTCGACCCGTTTAGGATCCTTTCGCCATAAAGTGAATGTATTCGTATATTTGTTGATAGTATTTTTTAATTCTGTTTTCAACTTGCTAAATTCTAATTCTTCTTGTTTTATAAGAGTATTAATCTCATTGATTTTTGATTTGGCACTTTGCAGTGAAATTCGATCATTAGGTTTTTCTTTAATCAAATCCTTGATTAAAGATTCTAGTAATTTACCTGGATTCGTTTTAAATATCTTATCTTCAAACTTTATATATGAAGAATCCATGATATATCCCAATACTTCATTACCACATTTTGTTAAATATTGATATAAATTCTTTCCAAACATGAAGGCATGCACGTTATCAGATGAAAATAGTTTATCTCTCATTTTATAGAATTCTGGCGGATTCATGTATTGTGTTCTAACGAAAGATCCACCTGTGTCGATTATAATTTCATTGTAGTTTATATGGTCATTTTCGTCACAAAAAACAAGAGACTTAGTATCTGCAAGCATTAGCTTGTCATGTTCATCAACTAACCAATTGGTATTTTTCATATCGGGAAAAGCACAGCCGTCGTTGCCAATCCCAATTAAACAACTAAGCATTTGATCGTAAAGCTTGACTGCTGATTCTATATGTTTCTTCTTTTTAAGTGTGTTCTGAGCCATTAAATCACCACCAGCACAAAACTCAGTAATTAAAATGGTTCGAGTCATCTCATTTGTAGTTCCTTGCCTTTCAGCCAATATAGGCGTCAAATTATCTTTAAGTGATTGATCCCTAAGCTTTACTACAGGCGCTTTGGGCATACCCATACGATTTTCAACTTTTAAAACATAAGGAGTACTGTTATCATTTGGTGTTATTTTAAAGTTTTTTGAATTGCCGCCACCTAAAAATGAAATACTATTATTCTGTAAAAAACTTTCAAAATCCTTGTTATTTTCCGGTGCATATAATTGGGCTAACTCTTCTTTACTAAAACGCCGCCCCTTCGATAATATCACAATAAGTTTATTAACTTTTTCTGGCTCCATATTGGCCAGGATTTCTGAGAAACTATTTGTTTTTGGAGAACCCTTGTCTAATATGCCGTATAAACTAGGAATACCCAATGTTTCAAACTCCTTTTTTATACTTAAAAACAGTTTTACCTGTATTTCATTCGAAAAATCCGAGCACTTACTCACATATTTATCACTGTATTTATTCTCAATATCTTGTTTGTATCTCAGAATGGATTTTAGTTTTTCAATACTATCTTGTTTATTTCGAGTTTTATTATAAGCAATAATTAATTGATTAAGATGATTGAACATACAGAATAAGCTCAATGGGGCTCTCGCTAGGATTCAAGAGCCAAATTTAAGATTATAAGAATTTTGTTCATAATCAAGAGGCTTTTTACCTTGGTTGTCAGGCTGATTAAGAAGTGCATTATCAAGGTTATTGATTATCCATTGAACAATGGCTTGATTCTGAGAAATAACTGCATAATGTAGAATGTTCTTATTTTCATAGTCGCTTAGTGTTATATCGGCGCCATGTTGAATAAGAATTTCCAGGGCTTCCTGATTTTCTGCGATAGCGGCCCAAAGAAGAGGAGTTTTTCTTTCACTATCTTGGCAATTAATATTCGATGTTGCGCGACAACACGATTGTATGATCGTTGAGTTCCCATAACGAGCCGCGTAATGCAAAGGTATTCGATTTTGCCCATCGCCTAAACTTGATACTCCCTCGATTGCTAACAATACATCTACCACTTGAGGCTGATTATTTAAGATGGCTGTATGGATAGGATAAAGCGATGCTTTATTCTTAACAAAAGCCAGCTTTTCATTTTTTTGTAGTACTTCAGAAAGAATAGGTACAAATCCTTGTTCTGCCATGTGATGTAATGCGGTATTACCGTCACAATCATGTACCAACAGCAGATGAGGTGCAATGGCTAATAGAGTTCTAAAAATTGTTTCTTTCTTTTTGATTAGAGCTTTTTCATGAAGAATAGGAAGAAATAAAGCGCTATGTAGAGGGTATTGTTTTCGAGAGTTTGGAATGTCAACACTGGCTCCTTTGGCAAGTAAGGCCTTAACTGTAAATAGATAGCCTTGTATTGCAGCCTTATGCAACGCGGTCATCCCATAAGCATCCGTTTCATTGAGAATATTTTTTGTAAGATCAGATTGATTGGCGATGAAGTGATCGTACCCTTGTATTGCTGCATAATGTATTGGGGTGCAATCATCAAAATACGTTATTTTAGAAGCAAGATTATTAGGCAAATGAACCAAAAAGTTATCTAAGTAGTTTGATGCTAATTCATAATATTGACTATATCGAGTTTTTGAATCGCCTTGAAAACAAATGTCTTGAGAAACATGTGCTTGACACCAACTTTCCAAGGTCGATAATTGTGATTCATTCTCGAATGAGGGTGATAATTCTAATTCTTTGCATAGCGTATTGAATGTAATGCTCATAAAATTGATCTCATATAATGTATAAAAATAGTATAAGCACGAACAACCCAATTAGCTAGTCTTAGGCTCTTCCAATACAAAATGAGCCTCAAATAAGAAACTGTTTCCAATAAATGAGCCTGAAAAAAGCGTAAAAGAGGATAAAAAAATGGAGTTTCGGCATTTTGCGATGCCGGTGACGCCCATCCCGAACTCACGTTAATATTAATAGACGCAATGCTTATTTGGGAAGTTCAGTTCCTGCGGATCGCCTCTTGCTAGCCGACCTAAGTAATTCTCTTTGTTAACCAGATTATTCATAATTTCAGCTGTCAGTCCAAATAATGCTATTCATCCAGAAGTATATTGATTAAACTTGCAAATTAATTAGGAGTAATCTAAATAGAGAGAATAATGAACAGATCAATGCTTGTTATTATCGGGATATTGTTTAGTCTGATAAACATGCAAAATAGTTATGCTAGTAATTATCGTGTTTGTATGAAATGGGTCATTGGTGCGCTTGGGGTTGAATGTGAGTCAAAATTAGATAATACATCTGTAGGTAGTTTGATTTTTTTCGAAAAAATTGCTGATGAAACTTGGCAATATCATTCAACCAATGATAAATATCCCTTTGAAACCATTTTACCTGGTCCTGGCTTGGAAGGTCCCACAGTTACAAACTATGGTAGGCTGGCTTGTGAACAGTTCTGTATGAAATATCGTGGATAAAACATATACCCCTATGAAAAAAGACAGGAATATGGGATAATTATTAACCAATCTTAACAATATTGATATACTTGTATGAAAATTAAAGCAATCTCTTTAGTGCTCTCTATTTTTTTTCCTTTCGTTTTATTCGCTAGTACTGCGACTTGTCCTTTATCAAACGGAATCAATGTACACACCACAAAGCGAATTTTAAATATTTGTAAAAACGGGGCTGTAATTAAGACCTTTAACGTTGCTCTCGGAAACAAAGGCATCGGTAAAAAACAAGCAGGTGATAATAAAACTCCCATTGGTTTATACCGATTAGCTCATCCAAGGAAATCGAATCAATTTAAAGTATTCATCCCAATTCTCTATCCAACTACAAAGCAAGCAGCTGCTGGATATACAGGTAGAGATGTAGGGATCCATGGGCCAACTCAGTCTTCTATTTCATTTGGTTGGTTAAACAACTTACCAGGTTCCACACGTGGATGTATTGCTGTTGGCAGAAATAATTATATCGAATATGTGGCTAATTGGGTAAAAGCCAATCCTGGAACTAAGGTTTTAATTATTTAAATTTATAGGCGAAGTTAAAATCGCCTATTTCTTCCTACACAAAAGCCCTCCTATATTGTAAAAATAAATCTATACTGAACAATTAACAATCTGTCTTTTTTGTTATACAATATAATTAAATAATAGACTGGGTGTAAAATTATGGGGCAGAGTTTTAGCCAAGATAAAGACTTTGAAAATAAAGACATTAATAGAAAAAAATCATCATCAAATATTCAAAAACCACCTGAAATTAATTTTAAATTAGAGCTGCTTGCAAGTCCTAGCAACCTGTATAACGAAATAGATCATATGATGGATCAATGCTTAAATCTAAATAAAGACAACAAGGACTTCGGCATCTATCTTAATTTCATCAAAGACTGGCTCTATGTCAATTATTATGCTTACATCAATGATACTGAACCAGATCAATTTAAGTCAAATTGGGTTAACTATTCTCAGATGGAGCGTGCACAAGAATGTTTTGAACAAATGGACTACACGGATCAAATGCTTTTTTTGAATAAAGTAGTCGATCACTTAGCTAAAAATACTAAGTATCATGCTTTTATTCAATTAAGTGAATTTCTTAACGAGAAACTAATTCCGGATTCCAATGCTTATGAAAATTTATTTAGTGATAATGAAAATCGCTATTTCTTTTGTCTTAATGATCATCTTTTAAAAGTTCTTTCTACCTTTGGTCCAAAATCAATTTCAACCAAAGAAAATGAATTTCTGCCTCTCCAAAGTACAATTAAGAAAGTGAGAGAAATCATAATGCAGGAAGGAATTCATGGCTTAATTCACGAACGTATATTATTCCATATCCGAGAGAATTCTGAAGTATCTAGCTCCTTTAAGCGTCATAGAACTGATGATTCATTAACTCATCTTTTAAATATTCTTACCTTAGACTGTGACAGCTGGAGAGGATCAAACTTAGGATTCGTACCGCTAGAAATGTTATGTGATTATTTTCAAACAATTATTCAACCACAAGAATGGGTTAAGGAAATTTGGGTTACAGAAAATCAAGAAGTCCATCGTAATGACCAACAAAATTTACCAGTAGATCATAATCTTAATGATCCTAATCTTATTATCGAAAACAATAATCATGAAGATTTATCAAGCACAGAAGATAATGATGAAGTACCAGATATTCCTCCATTTATTCTTGATCCTAACAATGGGAATATTATTTTATTGGATAATCCACCCCATCCAGAGCAACCCAAACAACCATCGCCTTTAATTGAGCAATCTTTATTTTCTAAGGTACAACCTGATATTAAGGACATACAAAAGAAAAAAAACCCTGATCAACGTTTCCAAGCATTAGTAACTTGGTTTGATGAAAATGAACCCTTCTTTGACAACGATTCAGAATTTCAAAAATCAAAAGAAAAATTAAACAAATTCGAAGAAAAATATAAATGTTCTATCTCCGATACCATTATGGAAGATCCTGTTATGATCGAAAGTGGTTTCTGCTACGGACGCTTAGCAATTAAACAATGGTTCAATAATAATAATACTTGCCCTCAATCTCGCAAAATCTGTGATCCAAACATTTTGATTACACCGGTAGGAATGTTAGATAAAATCAAAACGGGTCTAGAAAATTTAGAAAAAAAACAAAATACCTTAGCAAATAGACTTCAAGATCAGCTTAGCAAAAAAGCGTTCTAAGAGAATTTAAAATCGTGAAGGCGTGAATCCATTTTCAAAGAAGTATGGAATCACGCCATCTATACAGCGATTGGGAAATTTCTAACCACCCTCCGTGTTTTCACGGATATCCAATGATATTTCAAACACTTATAATCGCCCACCTTAATCATATGCTTGATTAAGTGTAACTAGTCATTTCAGGATTCTCCTTTCAAAGGACATCCATAGTTACATTTTTGTATTATTTTTTGGTATACGGAGATTAATTGTATGAAATCGAAATTTAAGCGAGAACTCGAACAATTCTTGGAAAAAGAGCGGATTAGTCGTGAATCTGGAATCATCAATGAGCTTACTTATCGTTTGATAGGTATTAAGTTGGATGAAGAAAAATACTCTACGGGTTTCTCTTTAAATGATAGTTGGCGACGCAAAGAGAAGGATTCTGATAAAATCAAATTTTCGATTCCATCAGGGATAAATTTAAAGCAACTGTATAAAATTTTAGATTTTTTTAACATTGAACGCGAAAAGTATGAACTCAACTATGATTTAACGCTAAACGATAAATTTAATGTAGAGGCATTTCTCATTAAATTTAAACAATGTTTTCAAAATATGAAAGAACTAGAACCTAAAGCTATGGCTAAGTACAAAATAGTATCAGCACCGGTTCTTGAATCTACAGCTAAAGAAACGCTTAGAAAGTATATTTCTGATGCTTATGAGATTCTCCTGTCTGAAAATTTACAAGAATTAACAGAAGATCGCAGTAGATTAGTTAAATTTATGATTCAATTATCTGGTTTGATGGAAAAAATCAATGAATTTCCATTGTTTTATAAAGATGTTTTAAAAGGTGCCGATCGCATTAAAGAGTTTTTAAACATTGAAGAAATCTCAGATAACAAAACGCTTGTTTCCAAGTTAAAAATGATCATCGAAGGTATTGACTTGTATGCTAAATATCATCGGAATGATTCGGTATTAGCTAATTTAGCGATGATAAAAGAAACCAATCCCTTCTTAAAACAATATCGTATTTCTACTGAAACATGCGATATTATAGAACACGTTATCTTAAATCTAGCAGGTGCTAAACAAAATAGCCAAAGCAAGTGTACGATAGATATTGGCAGTGATCGCTCTAGATTAGTTTTAACCTACCACGACATTGATGAAGAAAATACTCAAAAAGTAATTGATTACATGATAAACCTTGGCGATGAAACAGCTTTTGAAGGTTATGGTAGCAGACGACATGGCCATGTGATGACTGAATCACGTCAAGAAAAAATGATGATATCTTCTGAACAATCTTTTTCTCTTCCCGTAAAAGTACAAAAAATTGAGAGCCATTCCATTGAGCTGGATGGTAAATTCTTCTATACAAGTGTCTTTCCAAAAATCAAAGCAGCTATTGCTAAAATGGATGAAGAAAAATTATTATCTCCTTACCAACACCTCTCAATGGAGCTTTTCCCAGAAGAAATACAAAAGCTTGGAGTGAGCTTAATGGGTATGTTCAGCAACAATATCGTTGAAGAAGAACCTAACGAGGAAGTAATGAATCAATTAAATTATGCGTTGAATAATCATTTTTCTAAAAATTAAACAACAATTCTAAAAAACGTCATCCTGAGCGAAGCGAAGGGGGCTCTATGCCAAGCCTATTTTAGAGATCCTTCGCCTCGCTCAGGATGACGTACCTGTGGAGTTACAAAAATATTAATATGTACTAAAATTCCTCATTTACGCTTGAATTGTTCTAATATTATACATACACCTATTGTTTTATCAAATGTCTTAGCTTGACTTATGGGGAACTTAATAATGGCAAGATCAATTTGGAAGGGAGATATTTCTTTTGGGCTAGTCTCTATTCCAGTTTCTTTAATTTCTACAGAAGAAAACAATGACATTCACTTTCATTTATTGAACTCAAAAACCAAATCACGTGTACGTTATCAACGAGTAGATGAAGACACAGGAAAAGAAGTCCCTTGGAATGAAATTGTTAAAGGATATGAATACGATAAAAACAACTTTATTATTGTTGATGAAAAAGAATTTGAAAAGACAAGTCCTGAATTATTTAAAACCATTGATATTGAAGAATTCGTTAATTTAAATGAAATTGATACTTTATATTATACGAAACCCTATTATTTAATACCCGAAGGGAAAAACAAAAAAGCTTATGTTCTTCTTCGTGAAGCCTTAAAAAAAACAAATAAGGTAGGTGTGGCTAAAACAATTATTCGCACTAAAGAATACTTAAGCCTAATATTCCCTCATGATAATACACTTTTGCTGTATTTGATTCATTTCCCAGATGAAATTCGTCTTGAAGAAGAACTTAATATTCCCAAAGACAGTCTTAAAAGCTATAAAATTTCCGATAAGGAAATAAAAATGGCAATGGATTTAATTAAAGACATGACAACCCCATGGAAACCTGAAAAATACCATAATGAATATCGTGAAACATTACAAAAATGGCTTGACCAACAAATCAAAGCTGTTACTAAATCGGGTAAAAAGGTTACTAAAGCGCCAAAAGAACAAAGTGCTGTAATAGATTTTGTCTCTCTTTTAAAGGAAAGTATGAAAAAGAAAAAACCCTTATCTAAGAAACTAAAATCTTAATATTAGCGCAAAGGAATGTGAGATGAGTTTAAAACAATATCATAAAAAAAGAGATTTCTCAAAAACTCCGGAACCTAAAGGCAAGGCTTCTCACGAAACGCCGCGTTTATTTATCATCCAAAAACATGCCGCGAGTCATCTTCATTATGATTTTCGCATTGAGTTGCATGGCGTTTTAAAAAGCTGGGCAGTACCAAAAGGGCCAAGTTTAGATCCCCTAATAAAACGTCTAGCCATACATGTTGAAGACCATCCTATTGAATATGGAAGTTTTGAAGGCATTATTCCCAAAGGGCAATATGGAGGTGGCACGGTAATGCTTTGGGATAAAGGGACCTGGGAACCTTTAGACGAACATCCTTATCAAGCTTATGAAAAAGGGCATTTACGTTTTAATTTACATGCTGAAAAATTAAATGGTCGCTGGGATCTCATTCGCTTTAAAGATGAAAAGCATTGGTTTTTGATAAAACATCAAGACCAATACGCACAGGATCAAGATGCTTATGATATCACTAAAGATTTAGATAAAAGTGTGCTTAGTCAACAAACCATAAATGAAATCGCCAAAAACTACGAAAATATTTGGCAAAATGGTGGTGCAAAAAAAGCAAAATTAAGAAAAAACACCAAAAAAAATCTACTTAAAAAACCTACTGTAATATTCCCTGAAGGATTAAAAAAAAGCCCCTTCCCTGATTTTATATCACCCCAGTTAGCAACTTTAGTAAATAAACCTCCTGAAACACAACAATGGCTTCATGAAATTAAATTTGATGGATACCGAATTTTAGCTTTTAAAAAAGGGAATGAAGTTATTTTAAAGTCCAGAAACAATAAAGACTGGACTAATGATTTAAATATAATTGCAGAAGCGATAAAAGCTTTACCTATAGAAAATAGTATATTAGATGGTGAAGTCGTTGTATTAGATAAAATGGGGAGATCCGATTTTCAATTATTACAAAACTCCATTAAAAAAGGCAAAAATGCTCCATATCATTATTTTCTTTTTGATATTCTCTATTATGCTCACTATGATTTAAGACAATTACCACTATTAGAAAGAAAAGCTATTTTAAAAAATATACTCCCTATTGAAGCTCCTCTGTTACATTATAGTGATCATATCATAAAAGACGGTCAAGAAATGTTTGAGCAATCCTGTCATTTTGCCTTAGAAGGAATCATTTCCAAACGCATTGACAGCCCTTACATTTCCAAACGAAGTAAAAATTGGTTAAAAATTAAATGCTTAAAACGACAAGAATTTGTAATTGGGGGATATACCTCAGCCCAAGGTGGGCGTGCATACTTTGGCTCGTTATTTTTAGGTGTGTTTAACAAAAAAGGACAATTAGAATTTGCTGGAAATGTAGGGACAGGATTTAATAATGACAGCTTAAAGGAAATTCATCAGGAATTAGTTAAAAATGCATGCCAATCGAATCCATTTACCAACAATCCACCTGGCTATAATCAAGCTCATTGGGTGAATCCAATACTCGTCGGTGAAGTAGAGTTTACAGAATGGACGAAAGAAGATCATCTTCGACACCCTAGCTTTAAAGGCTTAAGACTGGATAAAAAAGCTTCTGAAGTAGTGCGTGAAGAAGAATCCTCTTTAAAGGAGGTTACAATGAAAAAGTCCTTTTCTAAAAAAAACAAAATAAATTTTGCACTAAGCCATCCTACTAAAATTTTATATCCTGAGGATCAGATTACTAAAGAAGATTTACTTATATATTATGATGAAGTCAGCGAATACATTCTCCCCTATATCACTTTACGTCCGTTAACTTTAGTACGTTGCCCTTCCCACTATAAAGAATGCTTTTATCAACGACACTATAATAAAACGACTCCAAAAGGTCTCCATCCCATTAATGTAGAAAATGATGAGCAAATAGAACATTATATTTATTTGAATAATAAAGAAGGGCTTTTAAGTTTGGTACAAATGGGAGTATTAGAAATTCATCCCTGGGGAAGTAAAATCACCCATTTAGATCAACCTGATATAATTATCTTTGATTTAGATCCTGGCCCCAATGTACCCTGGAATCAAATCGTGTCAGGTGCTATCGAGATACGTAATTATTTGGCGGAATATCAATTAAAATCATTTGTTAAAAGTACGGGAGGGAAAGGATTGCATGTAGTAGTTCCCATAATTCCAGAGTACGATTGGGAAGACATCAAAGAATTTACGCATGTTTTTGTACAATTTTTAGAAAAATTAAAACCTAATCAATACATTAGTACGATGGCTAAATCCAAACGTATGGGAAAAATATTTGTGGATTATTTAAGAAACCAACGTACAGCTACAGCCATTGGTCCTTATTCTACTAGAGCAAGAATCCATGCTCCCGTATCTACTCCACTTGCATGGGAAGAATTAAGTAATCATATCGAAGATAATACCTATACCATTAAAACGCTTCCTGAACGTTTAAAAAAATTAAAAAAAGATCCTTGGGGAGATTTTTGGAAAATAAAACAATCTTTACGATTAGATGAATTATAACTGCTTCATGAAAATATCTTAATAAACTCTGCATTAAAGATACTTTAACATCTGTTGATGTTGAACGAGTAGTTACTGGTATCGATTTTGGTAATGCCATAACCAGAACCATCGGAATTACTGAATTTTGTGACGGAGGCGACTTATTCGCTCATGCTAAAAGAATTAATGATCCCAACGAGCGAACAATTTCTGCTTTAAATATTTATAGTCAAATAGGGAACATTTTATTGAAAACAAGCAGTGCTGGCTTGGCTTTTATCACGCAGAACTGTTGGGAGCGTTCTTGATTTAGCGGCTCTAACCGCTTTTGATGAAGTAAGAACAGAAGACTTAAAGTTATTATACAGCGACTACAAAATCCGATTCAAATCCTTGAAGAAAATCAAGAACGGATATTTGGAAATTATTAGTAGTCTTGTAAAGCAACCCCGTCGCGAATGTCAAAGCGGAGTTTGGCTCCAACAAACATCAATAAACCATCTCAATATGTTTGAATGATAATTAACGCTATCACAGATCCCCATTTAATTTGAGCGAACGGTGAGAATAAAGACTTTCCTCAATATCAACATGCGTTAAATCAAGAAATCTATATTGATTATCATGGCAATAAATTCCCATGATGTTTTTCTCATCTTGCCGAATTTTTTTTTCGTAGTTATGTTTCATATCAAAAATAAAAATATCATCAAATTGATCTGGGTGATAATTAATCGTTTTTTTATCTTCAAATTTGAAAATCTTATCCACTTTATCTAAGTTTTCTTTATAATATTTTTCAGGACTCTCTTCAATAACATTCGTATAAGCACGAGACTCGATAATAGTACTTACTTTTTTTTCTTCATGTGCTTCAAGCAACTTTAATTCATTTATTAATTTCTCATTATGAAAATCATTTTTAATTAACAAGGATGATAATAATGATTTCTTATTAACACGGGCGTAATTTTTTAATTGTAAAAAAGAATAAATGCGCTTTGTATCGATTAAATCTTTTATAGGATCAAAGTGCTTCATAATATAATGTTTTTCCACCTCTTTTTTATAAAAATACTGGAACATATTGATAAATTTTAAATCATTAAAGCTAGCGTCTTGGTACCTTACAAACCACTTACAATATTGTTGCGATTGTTTCTCATCAGAAAAAGTAGATAAAGGGATAATTTTAGGTTGATTGCTATTTATCAAATCAACCTCAACAAACAATGGAGAATTTAAAATAGCATTAAATAGATCTTTATGAGCGCATAAAACACTTAAAACCTTTGACTCATTTACAAAATAACCCAACGAGAGGAAACTGACCAAGGTTGAAAAAAGATTATCAGCGCATTTATTTGAGTATTTTTTATGATTCCAGATTTTATTTATATCACCATTATTAAGAGATAAATTTGAAAAATAAATTTTCATAAAGACATTAAATGCAAGCCGATCATTATGGGGTCGAATAACCGTATGATAGGTCTTAGCACAAGCTTTATCCAATTCAAATTCCTCAAGAATCAGTTGTTTTTCTTTGAGGCAATTCTCTATCTTAAGCTGAATTTCTTTACGTTTTTTAAGACGAAGAGTATTTCGCTCATTTATTTCCTTTTTTAATTTTCTTTCAAATTTTTCTGCTTCTGTAATTTCTGTCACTTGTCGATATTTAAGTGCTTGTATTAGTTCATTTATAAGACTGTTAGAATAATAATATATTTCCGAAAAGGTTACAGAACGATATTTAGAAAGGCTAACTCGAGTGTTTTTATCATTTATATAACTGCCTAACTCTTGTATGGTTTTAAACGCACGCTTGGTCTTTACAATAAGATCATTCTCGATGACTCTATATTTTTCTTCAAATACTTCCAGTTTTTCTTCATGAATTTCAATAGGCCGTCTATCAACTCTATTTTCTATTTTTTGCTCATTCTCAGGATGAGGTCGGATAAAATCATAATGCTTATAGGTATTGCTTTTACGAAGTAATAATCTTTCATCTTGAGATTTCTCATTTTTGGATGAAGGTTCTTTTGAATAAAATTTATCACGGAATAATTTCTTTTCATTGTCAGTTCTACGGCTTGGTACAAAACGAGGAGCGCTAATTTCCTCTATCCATTTCCATGGAGAGCACTGTGCCTGATAAATATCATCCAGAGCGGCCTCTATTGAGCGCAAATTATGATCTTTTTCATGCTCATTTTTTGCTTTATTATTACCAAAAGGAAATAGGTGCATGTACATATGGAATCTCTCACAATATTAAGGAATATTCGATAACTATGTTATAAAATTGAGATCGCAAAACTTCATCTTTGAATAATACTATACTGGACTTTAGCCATTTGTGTAAAACTGTATATCGAGCGTCAGGATAACAATCCAGAACGGAGCATAGCCTCCCTTTCTTCGTAAAGAAGACAATTTTTATCGTGTTTCAAATTGATATTCGGTTAAAAATGATAAGAAACGCTCAATGTTGTAAGCCCCATAGTTGCGAGTTCAAGCCCAATATTTTTATAACGATAATTGATTACCAACTGCATTGAAGGTAAAACGGGGACATGACATCGCTCATTATCTGGTGTGGTCACGTCGATTGGATTAGAAAACAAACACCAACCATATACCACCCCTGCCCTATAACCAATTGATAACTGTCGTTCGTTAAAGTCTTTCTTGTATATATTTCGTTGTAGCGCAATTCCATAGCCATTATCATAGCTACACGATTTAAAATACGTTAAATAAAGACTCTTATAAGTTAACCCCAAATAGGGGCGATAGATTAGGTATCCCACTTGTGTAGGCCATGGATGAAGCACTGCTCCGCCAACTTGAACACTATTCTCAGGCGTTTCCCCCCATAACAACCTTAAAATACTACTGGTATTTTGAGATTGGCTCTTAGGAGCAGAATCTGCTTTATTAAATAGTTGGTTACTTAGCTCGCTTGAATAGGCTAAATCCCAAGCGAACAAGAGTAAGCTGATCAAAATCCTTTTTTTCATCAACCACCTTCTTTAAGAACCCCTACCTTAGAATGACAATAGAGGCATCCGGAACATTTAATTACTATAAAATTAAGTCATATGCATAGACAATCAACATTCAATAATAATACAAATGATACACAATTCATATCCCAGTAATAACGTCATCCAGAGCGAAACGACTGATTTCCTAAATGTGGTTCCATGCCTGGATTACTTTAGAGATCCGTTGCTTCGCTTGCTCAATCCTCTTTTAATTTCTATTTTGACCGAAAGAGAAATTTCTAATTTGCCATTAAAGATATGATTTAACTTTTGACAGAAAGATTAATTTAATTATAGAATAGAAATAATTTAATCTATTTAGTATGATAATGAAAAAAAAAATTGATGTTAGTATCCCCTCACAAAAAGAAGATCTTTTAAGGGAATTTTCCTATTTAGATTTATCTACATTGCTTCAAAGGTTACAGCCACTTTCTCCAGAAGAATTATTTAAAATTCCTGCCACGAGACATTTCGATGATCCAGAATTTATCGATTTAGAATCAGGTATTCGTTTTGGTAGGGAAGACGTTCTAAATAAGCTTTGGACCATAAAATTTTCACAATTTCCGCATCATTATCAAAGTAAATTGGATTATTTAGAGTTTTTTCATAAGGACCCTACTGAAGTTTCTTGGATGACCGAATTTAAAAAAGCCTACGATAAGGACTATAAAGGAGTACCTGAGAAAAATTTATTTGCCTTAGTTAAAGATGTATGTTTAGAAAAATTTCTAGAAAAAAAAATAACCACAACTGATTTGTTTAAATACCGGGATAATAATGGAATCTACTTAGCCCAGTGGTTAGCTCATTCTAAGCATTCCCAAAAATCAAAAAATATGTTCTATGAAAAGTTAATTAAAAAAGAATATGAAACAAAGGGAGAATCGGTAAATGCTAGCGGTATGAGTTTATTGCATTTTGCTATGTTATTCGCTCAATCTACCGAGGTCACTTCACTGATTAACAAGGGTTTGGATCCTAATCAAGAGGATAAACAGGGCAACAAACCAATTTTTTTTGCTGCTATGGCTGGTTATACGGAAGGGATCAAATACTTCATAGAAACGCTTAATCAAGTAAATAGTTTCGAACAACTTTGGTTTGAGGCTGCCCAACAAGGTCATACTGAAACAATTGCATATTTGAAAACACATATCCTGAATATAGATTGCACAGATAAGGATGGCTATACAGCGCTGACAGCTGCTTCTTATGGGGGGCATACTGAAACCGTTAAATGGTTAGTAGAAAACGGTGCTAATGTTAACCACCTAGCTAATAATGGTAATACGCCTGTTATGGTTGCTGCTCGGAATGGCCATATAAAAATTGTTGACTACCTGAAAACAAATAAAGCAGATATTAATCATAAAAATAACACTGAGGAAACATCCATTGTGCTGGCTACTCAGGGTGGTCATGATTTCATGATTAATTATTTGCTAAAAGACGCTACCGAAAATAATTTAGGATCGCTTTTGATTGTTGCTGCTAAATATGGCCATGATTGTATTGTTGAATCCTTAGTAAAAAAGGGTGCTGATGTTAATTATAAAGATAATGATGGTAATACACCCCTTATGGTTGCGAGTCAACATGGTCATATTAAAATCTTTAGCTATCTTGAAAAAAATGGTGCAGATATTGATCTAGAAAATAAACTGAAGGAGACCGCCATTTTTTTTGCAGCTCAGGGTGGTTACAATGAAATCATTAGTGATCTGATTCAAAAGGATGCTAAACATGATTTAGGAGAACTTTTAATTGCTGCTGCTAAAAATGGCCGGGATAGAACCGTGGATTGGCTGGTAAAAAAAGGGGCCAATGTCAATTACAAAGCCGATGATGGAAATACCCCCCTGATGGCTGCTGCTCAGAATGGTCATATTAAAATTGTTACCTTTTTCCTTAAAACAAAGAAAGCAGATATTAATCTTGAGAATAAAAAGAAAGAGACAGCCATTGTGCTTGCTACTCAAGGTGGTCATATTAAAACCATTGAGTATCTAATAGATCAAAAAGCCAGGCATATTGTAGGGGAGCTTCTATTTGTTGCTGCTCGTGATGGGCATACTAAAGTAGTGGAATGGCTAGTAAAAGAAAAGCGTGCTAATGTCAATTACAATAGAGATGCTAGTGGTAATACACCTCTTATAATTGCTGCTTGCAAGGGCCATATTGAAATCATTAAATTTTTGGTTGGAAAAGGGGCTCAGGTCACTTCAGTAAATAAGGAGGGCTTGACCCCGTTGTATGTTGCTATTCCATCTTGTCCGCCTGAAATTATTAAACTTTTTTTAAAAAATGGTGTGAACGTCAATAAAGCAGATAAAAAGGGAATAACTCCGCTTATGATTGCTGCTCAAAAAGGTAATATTGAAATCATTAAACTTTTAGTGGAACATAAAGCTGACGTTAATCTTATAGCTAAGGATCCAGTAACAACGTCTTTGCATGTTGCTGTTCAAAATTGTCATCCTGACATTGTTAACTATTTGTTAGAGAACGGTGCTCGGGTTGAACAATTAGATAAAAATGGCGAAACGCCACTTATGATTGCTACTAGAAAAAGTAATCTTGAAATCATTAAACTCCTAGTGCAAAAAAAAGCTAATGTCAATTACGCGCATAAGGTGACGGGTATTGCAGCCTTGTATATTGGTGTTAAAGAGTGTCATTTTAAAATTGTTAAGTATTTGTTAAAGAACCATGCCTTAGTCGATCAAGCAGATAATGATAACGCATCACCACTCATAGTTGCTTCTGTTTCTAAAAAAGACAATATTGAAATTGTTAAACTGCTAGTCGAGAACGGTGCTAATGTTAATAAAAAAAACAAAATGGGTATGACACCCCTTGTTGGTGCTGCTCAATCTGGCAATTTTGACATTGCTAAATTCTTGGTAGAAAAAGGTGCCGATGTAAATTATGAAATTCTCAATGAGCAAAAATCTGAAGGTCGCTCCCCCCTTTTTTTTGCTGTGCAGAAAGGGCATGGTGAATTGGCTAAATGGTTGGTTGAAAAACAAAGTGATATCAATCACAAATCACAAGTGGGTTGGACAGTACTCATTGCAGCTGTTTCAGAGGGCCATCTCGATATTGTTAAATGGTTGATAGAAGAAAAAGATGTTGATATTAACGAAGCGGATAATCTGGGTGGGACACCGCTTATGTATGCTCTGAAAAAACACCTCGTTACAATGATTAACTATCTTATAGAAAAAGGTGTTGATGTCAATAAAGCTGATAAGAATGGTAAGACGCCGCTTAATTTTGCTAAGGAAATGAAGTGCTCACCTACAATCATTCAATCAATTGAAAAAGCACTCAAATCACAAGAAAGAAAGCAAATATTTAATAATAACCAGACTTTCTTTCCTGATAATAGACAGCAAGACCCTGTGGCACCTGTACCAGAGTCGAATACAAACAAGCCATCCAATAATTAAGCAGGTTAGTCGCTTAAATTTTTTAGGATAATGGGAGATTTAACGTCATCCTGAACGAAGTGAAGGATCTCCTTGATGTAGCATCAATCTTGCACCATTTGAGATCCTTCGCTACGCTCAGGATTGTGTGAAAAATTCAGCACTTTCATGATGATCAGTTTGATAAATACATTGGAAAAACAGGTTATTATGATTTTCTCAATAAAAGAAATCTAATACCGCTTGATTCCATTGCTCTTCTTGCTCTAAATTAGATAAATGCCCTGCTTGTTTAAACGTCACTAAAGTACTGTTTCTAGCAAGCTCTTGCATGTCTTTACTTCGCTGTAAAGGTATGATCAAATCTTGTTCTCCACTAATCAGAAGGATCGGAACTGTGGTCATAGCAAGCAAATTTGAAGTGTCTTTACGCAAGGACATGCCGCGTAAAGCAGAAGCAATACCATTTGCTGTTTGTGCTTCAGTTATTGTACGCAAAAGAATTTTTGTTTGCTCTGATGCTGTAGAAGATAATGCCTTGGTCATAAATCCTTCAATAAGGGTAGTTGTTCCATGCGTCAGTACATCAATAGCGGATGTCTCTCGATTTTTTTTATTTTCATCAC
>JACPOX010000036.1:0-4923 GCA_016191305.1 Legionella longbeachae
CAAAAAATTATCTCTATTAATAGTAGTTTTAATACCTCCTATTTTTTAGGGGAAAATGAAAAAATATTTTTGTTTGGTGAAAATGGTTTCATGCAAAACCATTTGAATGCGACATTTGAAGTCACTGGAGATGAAAATAAGTTTAGGATCTAACGTCTTTATGAAATGATGCGTCATTTTCTTGATGTATAGACCTATTATTAAAGAATATAAAGAGTTAGGACATTTGATGCAGAATTATGATTTACGAAATAAATTATTCACCAATATTCTTCCTTACGATGGAGAAGTTCGTTACCAAGGATCTATTTTAACTAAAAAAGAGGCAGATTATTATTTTGAACAATTATTCACACAAATTTCTTGGAAACCAGATGAGGCAATAATTTTTGGTAAGCATATTATTACTAAACGAAAAATAGCTTGGTATGCCGATCAGCCTTTTTCGTATACCTATTCAAGAATTACCCGGCAGGCTCTTCCTTGGACAGACGAGTTATTAATACTCAAGTCTTTAGTTGAAAAAGAAAGTGGAGAAACATATAACTCTTGTTTGATGAATCTATACCACGATGGAAGTGAGGGGAGGGCTTGGCACAGTGATGGAGAAAAAGATTTAAAGAAAAACGGGGCGATAGGGTCATTAAGTCTTGGAGCAGAACGAAAATTTTCGTTTAAAAATAAAAAATCAAAAGAAGTTATTTCAATCGTATTATCCTCTGGAAGCCTATTAGTAATGAACGGAAGTACACAAACTCATTGGTTGCATCGTTTACCACCTTCCAAAAAAATACAGGAACCTCGAATCAACTTAACTTTTCGCTCTATTGTGTCATCTGCATCTCGTGGTGAGCGATGAGCAAGATTAACATTAATAGATTGCGGCTCGTAAAAGGATGGGTTTGTGAACTTACCGTTATTGCTTTCTCTTAACACGAAAGATTAGCAAAAAGTAGTTCATAATCCTTGTGCGTAAATCAAAGTTCGTATAGATTTTTTTCCATAGGTATTCTGAACTTTAATTCCCAAAGAAAATATGAATATTACGCGTTGTCCATGTTGAAATTCCTGAGCCAAAAAAATCCTGATCTTCGGTCCAGATTGCACTGTTAAAAGTTAGTGCAGTGGCAACAATGGGCCAGTCATTGATGTCTCTTGCCTGAATGCGACGTATAGCGTCTTCTTTATAATCTCTATATATATCTGAAGTAACAACTTTTAACATACCTTGAATATGTTTCAATACCTCCAGCGCTGGCGATGGTGAAATTCTTTTATTTACAAAAAGTTGAGGCAAATATTTTTCTGCATCCTCAATACAAATTTCAGGGGTAAAAAAATCAACCTCATCATTATAATTAATAATATAGTCTCTAACTTTATTTCCTAGTACTGCACGAATTAATATGTTTGCATCTAATACTAAAACTTGAGAATTCATGTGGTTTACAATCCTTTTTCTAGATTTTTGAATGTTCCACTTTCTTCATCAAGAGAGATTGTACTTTGAGCTTTTTCTCGCAAGCCTCTAAATTCAGCAAGTAATTGATCTTCATTTAGGCCATGTGAGGATAATAATTTCTCAAGAGTTCTGGCGGCTTGTATTAATGCATCTAATTCTGGCTGCTCGGTGTGATGTTTGGTGGGAATATAATATCCTACCGTTTCTCCATGTCGAGTTACCGCAACAGGAGATGATTTAAGTATGTATTTGGGTAGGTGGGCACGAAATTCACGCATACCTACTTTAGTAACAGTCTCGATTTTCATGTTGTTCACCAAAATTGTGTCTCTATGCGTACACATTAGTACACAAATTACATTTTGTCAAATATTGTACAAATTTAGGGTGTTGATGATTTGGTTTCTTTTTTAATGGTTGTCAAAATACTTTTTTATAGTATTCATATATAACGAATTAATCTGATACACATACATGTTATTTCCATAATGAATCACTTCTATATATTTAGTTAAAGAGCTAATGCCTTTTTCATATTGAGAGAAAGACTTCGGTCCATCACATAATTTCCTTAAAATACCTTTCTCATCATTTTCCAGATGATTTAAAAGAAGCGATAATTTTTTTCTTTCTTTTTTATTATCACAAGCGAGATAAATTATTTTTTTTATCCAGGAAAATATTGCTATTACCGTATAAATAACCCTAAACCACCCAATAAAATTATTAACGCAGAAACAATTGAATTAAAAAGATAAAAACCCATTCTTATAAATTGAGTGAGCCAATAACGTCATAAAAAATGCAAATAAAAGAAGAAATATGCCCTCTTTTTTGTAAAAATATCTATTTAGCTGTTTGAATAATTCAGCTACTAATGGAACTTGAACTAAAAAAATACTCTTGTTACTTCGAACGTTGACCGCAAAAGATGTATATTGATTTGTTATTGGGTGTTGATAAGGTGTTTCTGGACCAAGCATGTATACAAACATATAAATCCCTGACTTTTCTACACAGGATGAAAAATGGGAAAAAAGATTATTTATGACCCAGTACATGGAATAATGAGCTTTAGGAATTCAGTATACGAAGAATTGGTTAAAATTATTAACTCTAAATATTTTCAAAGGCTTAGACAGATAAAACAA
This sequence comes from Legionella longbeachae, assembly GCA_016191305.1. Taxonomy (GTDB): domain Bacteria; phylum Pseudomonadota; class Gammaproteobacteria; order Legionellales; family Legionellaceae; genus Legionella; species Legionella longbeachae_A. The sequence goes on from JACPOX010000036.1 coordinate 2,614, forward strand.
TTATCATTTGCGGAGTTTGCCGCCAACAACCTTGGCGTTAAAAGACTTGATTAAACAACTGCAGAAGAAGTATTATTAGGCGACATGATTACACTAAGAACAATTATGTATATCAATGTAACCAAGGATAAATACTATTTAAAGTAGTATGGATAAGTGGGGGCTAGACTAAAACCCCAATGTGCAACAAAAAAGGTATAGTTAATGGCCAGAACTTCTAATGATCCACTGCACGGCATTACCCTAGAAACTATCTTAAATAGTTTGTTGGCTTTATATGGTTGGGAAGGCTTGGCGGAGAGAGTCAAGATTAACTGTTTTCATTCCAACCCCAGCATCAATTCCAGCCTTAAATTCTTGCGCAAAACACCATGGGCAAGGACTGAAATTGAAACTCTTTATCGTGATTCCTTAAAAAGTAAAGATTGCGACAACTCATCATTACTGGAGTAATAAACAATATGAAGGATGTTTTCATTAATAAAGAACATGTTGAACTCTTTAAAATTCTTAAATTTGAAGGTATCGCCTCGAGTGGAGCAGAAGCTAAGGATATGATAGCTGCGGGCACTGTATTGGTAAACGGCATAATTGAAAAACAGAAAAGAAAAAAGATGGTTGCAGGAGATACGATTGAATTAAATGGTGAGGTCTTTCGGCTAAAGTTGGGTGCTGATCAAAATTAGTATGGATTAAATTGCCCATTTGCCGTTTACTTTGATATACGTCTCATCCACTTTCCAACTTTCTTAACCGGTTTCTTTCTTTTCCTGAATGTCTGCGCCTGTTGGGGCGCATAATAAACAACCCATTTTCTGTATCGTGGAATGATCTAACTCAGCACCACGCTACTCCATCAGTTCCTCAATATGTCGGTAACTTAGCGGATAAACAAGCTTCCATCTCACTGCCATCAAAATAAGATCTTTGGGAAAGTGACATCCTTTAAAACACAGCATCAGTTTTACCTTATTTGCTATGTGTGGTCGACACTATACCCAAATCTTAATTTTCGACGGAACCAACTAAGTTACTGAGCAGGTACAGTTGGTGTTGGTGCAGCAGCAGCAGGTGCTGTAGGTGTAGTCGCTGGGCAATCAGAGTTCTTGAGAACAATATTAGTTATTGGTGCGTTCTCTTTATCTACATAGTCGAATGAAATATTCAATCCAGAATCAAACAGTTGTTTTGCAAATGAGTTTGTACAAACGACCGGTTGTAATTTGGTTTTCATCGCGAGATTAAATTGATTTGTATCTATGTCTTTTGCTTTCATATTGATAATTTGATAATTATAATGAAATGCTGAGGAATCAACTGATTCTTTTAAAAGTTTTGTTTCTTTGTCAACCATAGCGGGTAAGGTCTTATTATCATTAGTTACCATTTCATTAATTTGAGTGCTAGTGAGTGGGTCAGCGTAATTTGATGAAGATAAAGTAAATAATGCGGCTGCCACTAGAATTTGCTTTTTCATATTATTATTCTCCCTAGTAATACATCAATCTTGTAGATAAAAATACAACAAGAACAATAAATATATAGACTATCTTTTTAGTAATAGCTATTCGCAGTCAACAAGAGGTGGTTTTCATAACACCCTGTTCTCGAGAGTAGATTTTTTGGGAAACTTTCAACACCATAAGTTATTTTTTTTGTAAAATATCTCCAAACTTATGATTTAATTCTTCTAAACTTTCTAGTAACGATGATTTGCACTTCTGAAAATCGGGATACTCTTATTAATCAAATCACATGCCCACTGATACAAATCTTCTGTATCCATAAATTTCTTGGCAGCCAAATGATGAATAATTGGATGGGAATTAGCACTTCCATTTAATAACAGTTACAATAGACTATTTGCCGATTAGTGAATGACTTGATTCATGAAAAAGAAACTTACTGTTAAAACCAGCATTTTATACAAACGCTTGTTAACTTATGTGAAGCCTTTTTGGCCAATACTGGCTTTAGGCATTTTTGCCAACATTTTGTATTCCCTTATTGACGCTGGTTTTACTTATATGATGCGGCCTTTTTTTGATAAAAGTTTTATTAATGTGGATATGGATTTTATTAAAAAAATTCCTTATATAGTTTTAATAGGAATTACTTTAAGGGGACTCGTCAGTTCCTTAGGTAGTTATTGTATGACTTGGGTCGCTCGGTCTGTGGTTAAGGTATTAAGGCAAAAAGTTTTTACTCATATTCTTCATTTACCAGCAGATTTTTACGATGAAGCAACCTCGGGCCAATTACTTTCTAAGATTCTTTATGATGTAGAGCAAGTAGCTCAGGTTAGTGCTG
>JACPOX010000036.1:4960-6705 GCA_016191305.1 Legionella longbeachae
ATACCTGTTTAATTTTAGGATTTCTTACGGTGATGATGATCATTTGTTGGCAATTATCATTGATGTTTCTGTTAACAATCCCCTTTGTTGGGATTATTGTAAACTACACCAACAAACGGGTTAGAAGAATCAGTCATAAAGTTCAAAAAACTATGGGTGAAGTGACCGAGATTGCCAGTGAAGCCATTGAAGGCTATAGAGTGGTGCGAATTTTTGGTGGTAGTGAGTATGAATCAGGAAAATTTAATCAAGCTATAGAGCATTCGCGACAAAACGATATGAAAGTTGCTGCAAGTAAAGCACTTAATGTTTCTGGGGTGCAAATCGTCATTGCTATAGGAATTGCTGCAATCATAGGGGCAGCAATTCAATTATCAACAGTAGTTATTATTTCCGCAGGTTCGTTTTTAGCAATTATTGCTGCTATGTTGCAGCTAATTAAACCCATGAAAACATTAACGACTCTTAATGCGGTTATTCAAAAAGGATTAGCAGGTGCTGAATCGGTGTTCAGTTTACTGGATATGCCTGTAGAGCAAAAATGTGGAATAGTTCTTGAGAAAAGAGCGCAGGGAAATCTTGAGTTTAAACAGGTTTCCTATTCCTATAGACAAGGACAAAGAGTTTTACATGATGTCAGTTTCACAGTTGAAGCAGGTAAAACGATTGCTTTAGTAGGGCACTCAGGTAGTGGTAAAACAACTATAGCCAGTTTGTTACCTCGATTTTATGAAGTGACCGATGGATTAATCACTTTGGATAATATTCCTATAAATCAAATAAGCTTGCCCAGTTTGCGTGATCAGATGGCTTTGGTCAGTCAAAATGTAACTCTTTTTAATGATACTTTAGCTAGTAATATAGCTTATGGTCGTCTAGATGTAAGCCATGAACAAATTCTTCATGCTGCTAAGCTTGCTTTTGCAGATGAATTTATTAGTCAATTGCCTGAAGGATATGATACTCGAGTCGGAGAGAACGGTGTTTTGCTCTCGGGTGGCCAACGACAGAGAATCGCCATTGCGCGAGCTATTTTAAAAAATGCTCCTATCCTAATTCTTGATGAAGCAACCTCTGCTTTAGATAGTGAATCCGAGCGTTATATACAGATTGCCTTAGAAGAGGTGATGAAAAATCGCACTACTATAGTCATTGCTCATCGCTTATCTACAATAAAGCACGCCGATAAAATTATAGTCATGCAACAAGGTCGAATAGTGGAACAGGGTAGGCATCAAGAATTACTTGATTTGCAAGGACATTATGCGCAGCTGCAGGGAATGCACCATTCAAGTATTACTTATGAGGAAGTACTCGTCTGATGTCTGCTTTTCTAGATAAATTGTGGTATGAAAATCATCTTTTACGATGGGTATTACGTCCTTTATCTTGGGTTTATCGTGCAGTCATTTCATTAAGACGTTTTTTCTTGCAGCGTTTTTGGCAAATAAGTTGCCCAGTTCCTATTATTGTTGTTGGAAATATAACCGTAGGTGGAGTTGGTAAGACTCCTTTGGTTATTGAGTTGGCAAAAAAAATGCAACAGAAGAATTTAAGAGTTGGTATTATCAGTCGTGGTTATGGTGCAACAACAAAGCATTTCCCCTATGAAGTTCAGCTAGATGACTCTGCTTCAAAGGTGGGAGATGAACCTTTATTATTAGCACAAAAAGCCAAATGCCCTGTAGTGATAGCACCAAAACGGACGCAGGCGATACGCTATCTTTTGGAAAAATACCAGAGTC
>JACPOX010000161.1 GCA_016191305.1 Legionella longbeachae
CGGATGGATTTTTTTTGAATTTTTTAGCAATAAAGGTTTCACAAGCTATTGTTGGTAAATCAAACAACCACAACACCAAACCCAAAATATAAAAATTTTTAGTCTTTGTAGCTTGTGGTTTGGTCAGTTCAAGGGAAGAAACCGCTTGCAAGGTCTGAGTAATTAAAGGAAAAGAAACAATCTGATAGTGCTCTGCAGAATTATCAAGAAAGCTTTTATCAATCCCTGCTTTTTGCCAATCTTTTTCCTGATAACTATCCTCGTTAATAATCAACAGGCCGCCTTGATTCAGATGTTGTAACGAATTTTTTAAAGCAGCGGGATTTAAAGCAACCAATACATCCAAAGACTCGCCAGCAGTAAAAATAGCATGCTCAGCCATAGCTAATTGAAAACCCGAGACTCCAGCTACGGTACCTGCTGGCGCTCGAATTTCTGCTGGAAAATCAGGTAAAGTTCGGACATCACGACCTGTTAGTGCGGCACTAATGGTTAGTTGCTCACCCACCAGTTGCACACCATCGCCAGAATCTCCGGTAATACGAATAACAATCACGTCAGTCATGGACATAAAGTCTCGCTTCCTGCATTAATTGACGCATGTGTCTTACTGCCTCTTTCATTCCACAAAATAAGGCGCGGGCAATAATAGCATGGCCTATGTTTAGTTCGAGTAATTCTTTTATAGCTGCTATAGGCTGCACATTATGGTAATTTAAACCATGACCTGCATTTACAATCAGATTTAAACTGGCTGCATATTCGGCTGCATGTTTAATCCGAGCTAACTCATGTCGTTGCTGTTCCACTGTAGTGGCATCGGCATAACATCCTGTATGCAATTCAATTACAGGTGCTCCAATATCAGCCGCTGCCTTGATCTGCTCTAGATCAGGGTCAATAAACAATGACACCTCACTATCAATAGCTTGCAAACGTCTCACAGCATGTTCAACTGTCTTCTGGTGTGTTAAAACATCTAAGCCACCTTCTGTAGTTAATTCTTCACGTTTTTCTGGAACAAGACAAGTATGCTGAGGAGAAATTTCTTCAGCAAAATCAAGCATAACATCAGTAACTGCCAACTCAAGATTCATCCTGGTTTGCAATACTTCTTTAATTAAACGCACATCTCTTGCCTGAATATGACGTAGATCTTCTCGCATATGCAAGGTAATTCCATCAGCACCTGCTTCTTCTGCATCCATAGCAGCCTGAACTGGATCGGGATAACGAGTACCTCGAGCCTGTCTTACAGTAGCTATGTGATCAATGTTAACACCCAATAATATTAACTTACTCATTCTACACCTTACAAATAAAATTAAAGAGTATAAGGTGCATCCTCGCTTAAACTCAATTGTTTTACCAGCGTCTACGCATGAAAATCCTTAACTTCTACTTTCCGGGGTTAACGTATATTCACCACGATAATTCAACATATTTTTCATGGATAAGCCATGACTATTTTACTTCTGCAAGATATATGGCCCGTGCTTTTATTTCTCTGCCATTCAATAGATGATCTATAGCCTGGCGCATAATTATTTTTGCTGATTTAAGACAAGCTAACTCACTTAGATTATCTTGTGCTAAGGCTATAATATGTGCTCCTGGAATTCCTCTATTATCTAAAACAAAACCCTCCCCTGCAACAAATTGATAATACAAATCTGCAACAATCAAATGTGCCGTTCTTACTTCATGGGTTAATGAAAAAGAATAACCACAAGCGTGCAACAAAGTCCATTCAAAGCGTCTCAGTAAAGCTTCAAGACTCAATTTATCTTTTGTAAAAGCCAAACGATTTAATGTTAATATATAAGCATCAAATAGTACAAAATCAGGATCGTTAGGGGTCAGTGCATAATAAAGAATTTCATTTACATACAAACCTGAAAAAAGAGCATTGGCTGTTAATTGAAGAGTTGCTGACATACTTTCAACAGATTGTGTGTAATAACGATCATAACGTTCAGAAATAGTGATCCACAAAGGAGTAAAGACCTGCAACAATGCTTGCTTTTTAGGGGTGCGCCCGCCTTTGCACAGACAATGAATGAGCCCCTCTTCACGCGTAAAAAAACTCACCCTGGCGCTAGTATCTCCAGACCATTGTTTGTGTAAAACCCAAGCTTCTATGGTCTGAGTATTAGTAGTCATATCCTAACTGTTTTAATATACGCTCGTCATCTGACCAGCCTGATTTTACTTTACACCAGCACTGTAAAAATACTTTTTTATCTAAAAGTTTTTCCATATCCATTCGTGCGCTGGTAGCCATTTCTTTTAATTTTTGTCCCTTATCACCAATGATCATGCGTTTATGGTTGTCTTTCTCTACAAGAATCAAGGCATGAATGCGTACGAGTTTTTCTTCATCCTTAAAAGATTCAATATCTACAGTAACAGAATAAGGTAATTCTTGCCCACAAAAGCGGAAAATTTTTTCACGTAATAATTCAGCGCATAAAAACTTTGTAGAACGATCAGTCAACTGATCATCTGGAAACAAATGGGGCCCTTCAGGTAAATAACTCTGCAATTTATCCTGTAACTCATTGACCTGTTTCCCAGTTTTTGCTGATATAGGAATAATCGCGGCAAATTCAAATTGTTGACTGATTTTTTCTATCCATGGTAACAATTGACTTTTATCATCAATTTTATCCACTTTATTCACCACTAAAACACAAGGTGCGTTGGCATTTCTTACTATATTCAAAACATAATCATCCTCTTCTTGCCAATGAGTTCTATCGACTAAAAAGGCAATCACATCAACGTCACGTAAAACACTAATAGCTGTTTTATTCATCATCCGGTTCATCACTTTTTTACTTTCCTGATGAATACCTGGGGTATCTACATAAACAAATTGGTAATCATCTTCGGTACGTATACCTAAAATGCTATGCCGAGTTGTTTGTGGTTTTTTTGATGTGATACTGACTTTTTGTTGTAAAATACAATTAAGCAGTGTTGATTTCCCTACATTCGGTCGACCGACCAACGCGATATAACCGCAATAACTAGTCATTTATGGATTCCTGTTTATTTTTAAAACATTTTATCAGTGACCTTATAAAATTTCTAGTGCTTCGTCTAATAAGACAAAATTTCACAAAATGAAAATCTTACTTCCCAAAACTAGAGAAATGACGATATTATTTAAGCGGAATTGGCCTAAAAGCCAGAGAAATGGTGATTTATAGAACAATATTGTGTATAATTAACTTAGATGTGGTAATGAGGATCTTTAATATGACGACATCGGTCTTAGAACACGACGTTAATGCCCCAGGCTCATTAACAAAATCAGAATTTGATATATTAAGCAACAAGCTAGATTCTGTTATCAATCAAAAATTTATTGATAAATCCCTCACCTTCTCCCCTTCAGACGTGGATACTACCTCAGACCTCAAAGGTCCGGATCATAAACCCACATCAATTGATCTAAGTATTTTCGGTTTACATAATCCTGGCGATATCAAAACTTTTTTGTTAACGCCTGCTGGAGCAACCATTAAATATAAAATTGGTTTAGAAAAAGCTGCAGAAAAAGCCAGGGAAGAAGAACGTAAATTACAAATACAAGAACATATAATTGAGGAACAAAGAAAAATATTATTATTCCATTGGCTCCTCAGTGAAGAAGAAAAAGAGGCTCAAGCAGCCCAAGAAGAACTCATCCTTTTACAGAATGAACAAGCGATAAAAAATAGTGGACAAGATCCCCACAAAAACGATTCTTCCATATCTAAAGAAACACTACATAACACAGCAAAATATGAAACACCTATTGTTGCTCTTAAACAAAGTGAAAAATCTCTTAGAGAGATTGAAAAAAAGTTACAAAATGAACGCAAAGTCATCGAAAAAAA
>JACPOX010000162.1 GCA_016191305.1 Legionella longbeachae
AAATTACCAGCTCACTCAATGATTTGTTGCAAGATAATAAATTCCACAGCGAACATTGGGTGCGCCTTGTAACGTAAGTAGTTTGGCATAGTCGTTGACTTCTTGTTGATGATGTTGCAGGGAATGATCGTTATCTTTGCCTGTTTTAAAGTCGATAATCCAGCGGTAATTGTCCTCTAAAAACATACGATCAATGATTCTTGTGGCTATTTGTCCTCGTTCATGGGTGAGCAACTCATATTCATTGCGTTCATCTTGATGTCTCCTGACTTCCGCAAGCATGATCTTAAGCAACCATCCATAATCTGTTATAAAACATAAAGATAGTGTATTGTGTGTTTTTTTATGTCGTAGTTGAGTTGGAAGGATGCCAAAAGCTATCACAGCGGTTTTAAGCGATGAACAAAAGCAAGAATTACTGAAGTTAAGAAATGCAAGAACAGGAAAAAATACAGCAGAGCGAGCTTATTACGTATTACTTTCTTCTGAGGGAAAAAGTATCGATGAAATATCAGTGCAAATGAATCGCAATCCTCACACAATAAGATGCTGGATCAAACGTTACTTAGCGCGAGGTCTTTCAGGATTAATAGATAAATGTTCCCCCGGTCGTCCTGATCAATTGAAAGCTGATGTTAAAAAGCAGCTGAATGAACTACTCCGTGAATCACCCAAAAAATATGGTTATCAACAGGCTGGTTGGCAGATTAATCTACTGTTAGATCAATTAAATAAGATGATTGGCCCTGTCAGTGCCACCACCGTGAAGCGAGCACTCCACGAGCATGGTTGGGTATATAAACGATTTTCAAAAAAGACACTTCTAAGCGCACCGAGCAAAGATGAGAAAGCGGCTTATATTGAAAAAATGGGTACCGCTATTGGAAAACAAGCGCTAGAGCATGAAATAGAAATATTGTTTGCAGATGAATCTCATTTTTCGAATGAACCTTACGTTGAGCGAGGCTGGTTTAAACGCGGCGAAAAAAAAATCTGTCCCCGGTAATAAAAACAGAGAAAGTAAAACGTTATTTGGCGCACTTAGCTTAATCTCACAAACGTTTTATTGGAAACAAGCGGAAAGAGGTAATTCAAAAATATTTATCCAATTCCTGCATCAATTGCACAAAGCAAAACCGAATAAAAAGATAGTGATGATTATTGATAATGGGTCTATTCATCGAAGCAAGCTAGTTGCAAAATTTGTAAAAAAACATGACTGGATTGAACTGTATTACTTGCCACCATATTCTCCAGGATATAATCCAATTGAGTTGTTTTGGAAATGGCTAAAGCGAAAAATATATGGTGCTAGCGGATTTTCTTGTATTGAGCAATTGATTGGGTGCATCAGAAAATTTATATGGCATTATAACGAGAATAGATTGATTGACCCGATTCAGTTTCAGTTTAATGCATATCGAGAGTTATTATAAATGTTTTTGGATGGTTGCTTAACTTGCTAACGCCGCCAACACATGCTCAGGATCATTGTTTATTGCACGCAATAAAGCTTTCGCTGGGCCTGTGGGTTCTCTCCTGCCCTGCTCCCAATTTCTTAATGTTCCCAGATTCACATCAATTAAATGACAAAATTTAGCTTGGGTTAAGCCTGTTTTTTGTCTTATTTCTTTTACATGAATTGCATCAACTACAAATTCACGCGATGGAACACGTTCTCCATCAATGATTTCGTTCATTTGAGTCATACTCTCATATAATCTTTCAAATAATTTCGTGTCCATAATTACCACCGTTCATTTAATTGACGCAACATTTTCTTTTGATCTGCTGTTAGATCATCTTGTATACCCTTTTTATATATGAGTATAAGTCTAATCTGAGAATCAGCCGTTAAATGATAATAAATAACTCTCACACCACTCCGCTTACCTTTTCCTTGAGCCGACCATCGGACTTTCCTGAGTCCCCCAGTTTGCTGAATAACATCTCCAGCTAAAGGATTATCAGCAAGATACTTTTGAAACTCAGCATATTCTTCATCAGATAAGAGTTCTAATACATCCTCAGTAAAAATTGGCGTTTCGATAAATATCATAGTGATTTTTTTGTTATTCTTATAATAAAAGTATATGCTATACATGATAGTAAGTCAATGACTTAGATGTGCACAAGAAAAGTTATTCAGTTTACTGTATATGGCACGATCTAATAAGATTAAGATCAATAGAAATAACAGTGACTGATAACAATCTTTTTAGAAATGTTTTTTAGGAAAAAGAATTTTTATGTTTAAAGTGTTTATTTTCAAGTAAAGAAAACAACACTGGAGATTTCTAATGGCGGTGCTTCTTCTCTGGAGCTGTTGGGTGCTTGATTGTTCTTATTTGTTCACACTTGTTTACATATTAATAAATACGCCGTAAAATTATCTATTAGTCTATTATTGCTCAGAGAGAGACATGCAAAAAAAATATCCACTTGGCCGTTTATTCACTGATCGCGACGCCAAAGTCAGAGCGCCTACACAAGATTCTCTTTTAGATTTACCTTTAGGCCTTATTAAGGGTAACATTGGTCAGCAATCTGGGCTTGAGTTAGACGATCTCTGCAAGCTCGCAAAAACCTGCAAAACCTTAAATGGAATATACAAACCACTCATCTTGAAGAGGTTGAAAAAAGAAAAAGATGTAACTGTAATTCTTAAAAGAATATCTTATATGCTCGATATACTTCAAGAAGAGTATCACCAACTTAAACTTAAGTATTCTACGCAGCCGTCAAAGATCCAAAAGATCTCTTGTAGATATATAGAGTTACGTTGTGATTTAGCTAGACATGCAAATGAAGTCGGGGGAAAGTTTAGTCTCGTTTCAGAGAAAATGGAACTTCATTTGATTAACCAGGGGAGGACTGAGGAACGGTTGTTGGAACACATGCAACGTACGATTACAGAATATATGCCTGATTTCGAAAAGTTGGTATCTTCAGTTTATGAAGAGGTGCATAACATGCAAAACCTGTATCAAGAAATTGATCTCAACTTGCGTTCTGTGGTTACAAATATATTGCCGGATAGTATTCCGTCTGAGAACTGGAACCTTGGAATGACTAGTCTGGAAGAGGCGCGATTACTCAGAGACAGTCTTCTACAATTTATTTCTAACGTTCGATATTTTTCATCATGCCATTCCAACACTTTGAGAGTTATTAACTCGACTCCAACTACCGTAGATTCTTACAATACTCCTAACGCCAAGAATGTTATTAACTCGGGGTCAACTGTTCGAGGTTATATTTATTTGCTGAT
>JACPOX010000163.1 GCA_016191305.1 Legionella longbeachae
TATCTTGTAGGGGTTGTTTTAAAGCAAATTGATTTTTGCTACGCTCATTCCATGGTTTAAGTACCATTCCTGAGATAGGCTGGTTGCTATTTACAGTAAAATAATTTTCGGTTTCTGGAAAACTTTTGTAAATCTCATCAAAGGGTTTGGTAAATGCTTCAATATAATTCAAAGTTGCATATTGAGGGATCATCGCCATGACAAAAAAGAAACCTTGATCCTCATCGGGTGCTGTTTCTGCTGCAGTATGAGTATAGAGATAAGGCAACATCAAAAGAACAATTGCGGCGAAAAAAAGCATAATGACACGAGTATTTAATAAGCTATTTAAGGCTTTTTGATATTTCAATTTAAGTTTGTTGAAAAAATCATCAAGCCAACGAACAAACTTACCACTGCTGACTTCTTTGGACAATACCCTAGAACACAGCATTGGAGATAAAGTTAAGGCAATAACTCCTGAAATGATCACCGCGCATGCTAGGGTAAAAGCAAATTCTTTAAATAAAGCACCAGTTAATCCGCCCATAAATCCTATGGGCGCATAAACAGCAGCAAGCGTAATGGTCATTGCAATTACAGGTGTAGCGATTTCTCGTGCACCGATGATTGCAGCATCAAAAGGGGTTTTTCCTTCTTCAATATGGCGATGAACGTTTTCTACAACAACAATAGCGTCATCTACCACCAGACCAATCGCTAGAACAAATGCAAGTAAAGTGAGTAAGTTAACGCTGTACCCAAGCACAAGCATCAGAGTACAGACGCCAATTAATGATAGAGGAATGGTCACCACAGGGATGAAAACAGAACGAATTGATCCCAAGAATAAAAAGATAACTACAATAACAATTAAACCTGCTTCAATGATTGTATGCGTTACTTCATCTAATGAGGCTCTAATAAAAGCAGTGGCATCATAGACTATGGTACCCGTTAAGGAAGGTGGAAATTCCTTAATGACAGAGGGTAGCATTTTTCTCACATCACTAATTACGGTGAGTGGGTTGGCTGTGGGGGTTGGGGTAATGGATATAAATACCGCTTTTTTACCATTAAATGTCACTGAACTATCATAATTTTGTGAGACTAATTCTATTTTGCTGATATAATGCAAACGAACAATAGATCCATTATTGCTTTTAACAATAAGATTACTAAATTGTGTTGCATCATTAAGATCAGTTTTAGCAGCGATATTAATTGCTACATATTCACCTTTAGTGTTTCCTGCTGCTGTTAAGAAATTGTTTTTAGCAAGCACTGCCGAAACATCCGAGGGTGAAACTCCTAAAGCCGCCATTTTAATTGGATTTAGAAAAATACGCATGGAGTAGGTCGCACCACCTAATATATCCGCTTTTGCTACACCATCAACTGTTTGTAATTGAGGTTGAACTACCCTAATGGCATAATCAGTGATTTGTTGCGGTGTCATATCTGTACTGTCTAAACTGATATACATTAATGCAGTTGATGCATCTGATTTTTTCAAAATCACTGGTTGTTGCGATTCTTTAGGCAACTGATTGATTGTTTGTTGGACTTTACTCATCACATCAGTAAAGGCAATTTGTGGATCAAAATTTAGCTTAATTGTTAAAGTAATGGTACTTAAGCCTTGAGTACTCGAAGAGGTCATGTAATCGATCCCTTCGGCGCTAGCTACAGCATTTTCTATGGGTGATGTGATAAATCCTGCAATAAGATCTGCATCAGCCCCAGGATAACCAGTCATAATTGTAATAACAGTATTATCCATTCGAGGGTATTGGCGAATTTGCATTTTATAAATGGCATTAATACCAAAAAGTAAAATGAGCAAACTAATTACCATGGCAAGCACGGGTCGTTTGATAAAAAGATCTGTAAATTTCATAAATTATTGTCCTAGCATGCCTGGATTACTAACATCATTTAGTCTGACATCATTATTGATTACAACAGGTGTTCCATTTTGTAGTTTTATTTCTCCAGCACTAACAACTAATTGTCCTGCCTTAACCCCTTTCTTGATCACTGTATAATTTCCTTCTTGTTCGCCGGTAGTAACAAAAACACGTTTCACAGTAAGCAGATCAGAGCCATCCTTGTTTTTCTTACCCCCAGCATTTTTTTCTATTATGTACACTGCATTCCCATACAAGCTATAAGATATCGCAGTTGAAGGTACTACAACGGTGTTAGGTACTGCAGGTTGGTTAATTTCAATCGAAGCAAACATACCGGGTACAAAAGTAAAGTTGTGAATCTTATTATTGCTGTTTGAATCGCTATTGCATGTAACAATGGACCTATTCCCCATAGGTTCTTTGCGAATGTTCACCAGAGGTGAATTTTTTGGATCTTTCAGAGCAGCATTAGGGCAGTTGGCAAGCGTTCCCTGCACGAGCATGTTATGGGTATTTGGATCAACTTTTGAGTTAATGGCTGTTACTTTGGCCTCGAAAATGGCGTTGGGAAACGCTTCTACAGAAAATGTGATTATCTGATTTGGTTTGATGCGTTTATATAGTTGTTCTGGAAGATAGAATTCCAAATATAAAGGATCAAGTGACTGGAGTGAAACAATAGAAGTTTGTCCAGGACTTATGAATTGCCCAAGATTAACTTGGCGTATACCTACTTTTCCTGAAAAAGGAGCCGTAATATGCTTTTGGTTTATTTGCGCTTGAGTTTGATCCAATTTTGCTTTAGCTTGATCTAAGTTTGCTTTTGCTTCATCAACATTGGAAATTGGTGAGGCACCTCGTTGAAATAAATTACTTTGACGTTGATAATTTAAGTTTTTTAGTGTTAATTCTGCTTGATTAAACTTCAAGATTGCCTGATCCACCTGGTCATCTATTGTGATTAATGGAGCATCTTTATCAACATATTGCCCCGAATCGAAATCTATTTTAATTACATTACCGGAGGCTTGGGAGTTTACCTCAACTCCATTGATTGCTACGAAATTACCAACAGCATTAATGGTGGGCTTCCAGTCTATTGCTTTAGCAACCGCTGAGGCGACTGAAACAGCAGGAGGTTGATAGCTTGCAAAAAAGCGTTTAATCATAAATGCTTTTATCAAATTAAAAGCAATGATCCCACCGAAAACGATCAGCAAGGCTATTCCCATAATGGTCATGCGCTTTTTCATTAATGATCCCATAAGTAATTCTCACCATAGACATTTTAAATGTGCCAAATATAACATGAAAGCAGTTCTACGTTTCATTTTTTATTTATTTCATGGTTACAAAAATATCCTATTGACTAAAGACAACACTTTGCTACTATGCCACTTTCATCCACACTTAAGGAGAAGTCATGAAGTTGAAGTCTTTGTTATTTGCAATTTGTTTTAGCTTGATTGGTCATGTTTTTGCAGCAAATATTCATTTGAATCCAAAAGCAGACGCGGCTGATAAAAAGTCTGTAGCTACAAAAAGGATGTATCCAGGATATTGTCAAATTGAAATTATCAACGAAAGCTTAACTGATATTTTTGTATATGGTACTTTCGATGATAACAGTACAGTAAGCTTCCCAATTTATTATAGAGAGTATCCTCACTACATTAGTTTGTTCTATTACACGTACTGTCATAATGGCATGTATCTTGAAATTACTTCTCCTTATGGAACGATTTATTCTGGATGGACTAATGTAAATAGTACTGTACGCATTGTTCCTTACCTGAATCGAGGCGTGAAAAGTGCAAAAGCAGAAGTATGTTAGTTAAATTAAGGGCACTGTGTTTTTAAGGTGCATCCATAGTTCGTATCTCGATGAATTTTGTGGTAGTCTAATGGCGTTTTTTCTGTAGGGAGTTTTGGATGCGTAACTTACTGAAAATGTTGTTTGTGGGACTTTTATCTATAATTATTATAGCATGCGTTGCTTCTCCGGGAAGTGAAAGTACGGGAGAGTTTTTTGATAGTTCAACGACTACTGCTAAGGTAAAAACAAATTTAATAAATCAATTGGGTTCTACTGGTATTGCGGTACAAGTTAAAACTTTTAAAGATGAGGTACAACTCAGTGGCTTTGTTGCTACACCAAGATTAAAACAAAGAGCAGAGCTTATTGCTGCTGGTGTGGATGGGGTCAGGAGGGTACGAAATGACATTGTTGTTAGATATTAACCATTGTTATCCTTCATATTAATTGAAGTGAAGTATTAATTAAATTTTAAGGATTACTCATGTTTGATGGAAGCTATACTATAAAAAATTTTGATGATGAATTATTTCAAGCTATTGAAAACGAACAATGTCGGCAAGAAGAACACGTTGAACTTATTGCATCGGAAAATTATGTCAGTCCACGTGTGTTAGAGGCTCAAGGTTCTGTCCTGACTAACAAATATGCAGAAGGATACCCAGCTACGCGCTATTATGGTGGTTGTGAGTATGTTGATGTTGCGGAAGAGTTGGCGATTGCAAGGGCAAAAAAACTTTTCGGTGCTGATTATGTTAATGTTCAACCTCATTCGGGTTCGCAAGCTAATGCCTCGGTAATGATGGCTTTGCTAGCTCCTGGAGATGTTATTTTGGGTATGGCTTTACCTCATGGCGGTCACTTAACTCATGGTTCCAAAGTTAATTTTTCTGGCAAGCTTTATGAAGCGATTTCTTATGGCGTGAATGCGCAAACAGGTTTAATTGATTATGACATTCTGGAAAGCTTAGCTCTAGAGCATAAGCCTAAATTAATTATTGCCGGTTTTTCTGCTTATTCACGAGTTCTTGATTGGCCTCGATTTAGGGCTATAGCCGATAGGGTAGGCGCTTACTTAATGGCTGATATAGCACATGTTGCTGGATTAATTGCATCAGGTCTTTATCCTTCTCCTCTTCCTTATGCTGATGTGGTTACTACTACGACCCATAAAACGTTAAGAGGACCAAGAGGTGGAATGATATTATGTCGCGCAAATGAAGAGATCGAAAAAAAATTAAACTCATCAGTTTTTCCCGGTACTCAAGGTGGTCCATTGATGCATGTTATTGCTGCAAAAGCGGTTTCTTTTGCAGAAGCATTGCTACCTGAGTTTAAGATTTATCAGCAACAAGTTTTGTTAAATGCTAAAACTATGGCTGAAGTATTAATAAGTCGCGGTTATAAAATAGTTTCTGGGGGCACGGATAATCATTTATTATTAGTTGATTTGATTGATAAGAATATTACAGGCAAAGATGCAGATATGGCTTTAGATAAAGCAAATATTACCGTCAACAAAAATACAGTTCCAAACGATCCTCGCTCTCCTTTTGTAACCAGCGGGTTGCGCTTGGGAACGCCGGCCGTAACAACGAGAGGATTTAAAGAAAAAGAAATAACCCTTTTATCGAACTGGATAGCAGATATTCTTGATGATATTAACAATGAAACGACTATTGCAAGGATTAAGGAAAAGGTATTGCTTTTATGTCGTGAATTTCCGGTATATAAATAATTATGTATTGTCCGTTTTGTCATGCAGAAGAAACAAAAGTAGTCGATTCACGCCTAGTTGCAGAGGGGGCTCAGGTGCGTAGAAGACGAGAATGTCTTGAATGTCATGAACGTTTTACTACTTTTGAAACAGCAGAATTAATTATGCCATTAATTATTAAGCGTGATGGAAGACGTGAAGCTTTTAATATAGATAATTTGCGTTCAGGCATGCTTAGAGCATTGGAAAAAAGACCTGTAAGTGTTGATGCGTTGGAAGCAGGTATTATTTCTATTACTCAGGAGATTCGTCGACGAGGTGAGCGTGAGATTGATTCTCAAATCATTGGCGAGTTAGTAATGAAGGAGTTATACACTCTGGATCATGTTGCTTATGTACGCTTTGCATCGGTATATAAACGGTTCAAAGATGTAAGCGATTTCAGACAAACAATCGATCAAATGAATAAAGAGTAGAGTATTACAAAGAAAAATTCCTAAATTACAAAAAACTGGACTTTAGCCATTTTTGAAATAGAATGCAAACTGTTTTCTTTGCGAACGAAGTGAGGCAATTCAGTAACTGAATGTAACAGACTCTGTTATGGATCGGCTTCGTTGAGGCTTGCAAAGGAGGTTTGTTATACATTTTTACAAAGATGGCTGAAATCCAGAAAAAAATTCATGAGGTTAAGGTGGAAAAGCAGTCAATTAGTGGTAAAAGAAAAGCCAGAAAGTTAGCACTTCAAGCTCTTTATCAATGGCTAATGTCTGGAAGTGATTTGCATGAAATAGAGGCACAGTTTCGAGTTATTAATAATATGGAC
>JACPOX010000164.1 GCA_016191305.1 Legionella longbeachae
CTAACTCTATTGGTTTTGTAATTACTTTAGTATTAGAAGCTGGTTCTGTTTTTACAACATGCACTGCATCATTAGACACTTGAACCGACTGAATAAAATCTTCTTTATTCTGTTCAGAGCTTTTTGATTTAATTGCAGAGGGCGATTTTATATCAGCCACTTTTATAGTTTGAAACATTTCTTTTTCATCAGTCATCACAACATTAGGAGCTTGTGGTTTTGGAGGTAACTGGACATTTACACTAAAATTGTGTTCTAGACGCTGACTCGATTTCTTCATCATTGCGGGAAGAAAAATGGCTCCCAATGATAAAATCACCAATAGACCAATTAAACGATGTTTCAGCTTCTCATCAATTACTAGTTTCATTGAATCTCCTAATTAGGCGTAACAGCCATTTATATACTTCGTTTGAAGTACTTGACTCACAGTAAAAAAAGACCCATAAACAACAACTAAATCACCTGGTTGAGCTTGTTTTAATGCAGTTTCAAAAGCAACAATTGGATCATTATAACAAATTTCAACAGAAATTTCTGCATCCTTGAACGATCTAACGAGCAAGTCGACACTGGCCGCGCGTTTATTCGTCAATTGTGCAGGATACCAATGATCAACGCAATCCTTCAAAGGCATAATCAAACCCAAAATATTTTTATCTTTTAAAGCTGAAAAAACAGCATGTACTTTTGTTTTTTTCATGTTACGCAAAGTTATTGCAAGCAATCGAGCAGATTGTGGATTATGAGAAACATCATACATAATATCCACTATCCCTCTATGTAACTGTAAACGTCCGGGAATAAAAATATTTTGCATAGCAGTCTGTAAATGGTGTTGAGTCACCGGTAGATAAGACTTTAATAGATTACAGGCGGTAATAGCAGCTGCTGCTGATTTAAGTTGTATGGTGGGTTTGGGTAGTTCATTAATGCTTGAAGGAACTCTTAAATGCTGTTTTTCTTTCAACCTAAAAGTAATACTCCAAAAGTTTTCCGCCTCATCAATTGAAAATTCTTGCCCCAAATAATAAGCAGGAACAGCAAGTAGTGAGGCCTCTTCAATTACTGAGGCTGGAGGATTATTATCCGCATAGATGAATGGCTTACCAGAACGAAGTATGCCTGCCTTCTCATAACCAATTGCATCAAGCGTATTACCCAAATATTCTTCATGATCAAAATCTACCGTAGTAATAATGGATAAATCTGCATCAACAAGGTTGGTAGCATCCTGACGCCCCCCTAACCCTACTTCAAGAATGATAATATCCAAGCCTATTTTTTTAAAATGCCATAATGCTGCTAAAGTTGTCATTTCAAAATAGGTCAGAATAATTTCTCCACGGGCCTCTTCTATGATGCTAAAAGCCTGACATAAGTCATTATCAGAAATTGGAATTAAATTAACACGGATACGTTCATTAAACTGAATAAGATGAGGCGAGGTAAAAGCACCCACCTTATATCCAGCCACATGATAAATGGTTTCAAGTGCAGCTACTGTTGAACCCTTGCCATTAGTTCCTGCAACAGTAATAACCGGACAACTAAAGAGATGCAATTGCAATTTTTTTGCAACTGCCATTACACGGGTTAAACCTAGCTGTATTTCTTGTATGTTTCTGGTTTCTAAGTCATACAACCAGTCACTTATACTATACTGATTTGTCAACTTCGTCTCCTGAGCTCTTAAGGCACCATCATAGATCTAAGCTTACTCTCGATCCGTTCGCCCTACAGTGCTTAGCCTTCGAGACGGGCTAAAGCCCTCCTCAGGCCAAACGGATCCAGGTAATGCAAAGTTCCTTATCCGGAACTCACGTTAATTTACCGGCAGCGAGCTCTTGCGTGTCAATTTAGAAATCAATTCAGCGACAACGGAACGAATTTGTTTTCGATCAAGAATCATGTCTATATGTCCATGTTCTAATAAAAACTCACTACGCTGAAATCCTTCTGGTAAAGTTTGTCTTACTGTTTGCTCAATAACTCTTGGACCCGCGAAACCAATTAAAGCATTAGGCTCTGCAATAATCACATCACCAAGACTTGCAAAACTTGCAGATACACCACCCATAGTGGGGTCTGTCAAGACAACAATGAAAGGTAACCCAATTTCAGAAAATTTGGCAAGAGCAGCTGAAGTTTTAGCCATTTGCATCAAGGAAAAAAGTCCTTCTTGCATACGAGCGCCACCACTGGCAGTAAAACAAATATATGGTCTGTTTTCTTTAGTAGCTACTTGAATCGCATGTACAAATTTCTCGCCTACAGTGGCTCCCATTGAGCCACCCATAAAATTAAATTCAAAAGAATATTTTTTGAATCTCTAAATTTTAATCTATCTTGAGGTTCTAACGATGCAGCTATTTCTTCTTGCCCACCTTCATCAAGAAATTGCTTGATGCGCAGGCGTGCGGAAATCCTATGGTGAAAGTTACATGAAGGACACACCATTAAATTTTTTTCCAGCTCTGTGCTATAAAGAACCTCATTGCAACCTGAGCATTTAAGCCATAAGCCTTCCGGAACTCCTTTTTTTTGGGAAGTATCCGTACTAACTCTTGAAAGTAACAGTTTTTTAAACCAACTCATAATTGGAACCTAATATTATAGAATTACATTATTATACACAGAAAAAAATATTCTTAAATCCAGGTAGGTTCTGTTTCGGATTCTTTACTTCTACATTAGACTTCTTCGGAAACTCTATTACAGAGGAGAATTGCTTCGTCGATACGGTGCTCGAATCCTCATCTCCTTATGTACACTGCGGTTCTCCGCTCCGTGTCTTCTCACACTTCTCTCTCTGTAGCGAGTTTCCGAAGAAGTCTATTCTGCAGTTTATTCGCTAAATCCAGTTTTTGCCTGATTCCTAGTAATAGGCCGATATAAAGTTATTTTTCGCTATGCCGCTAAAAGGGTTACCACAGCCAAAATTGAGATCATTTATGAAAATTATGATATCAATAGTAATTTTTGCTTATTTGCTACTTACAAGTCAAATTGCCTTAGCTAATACGCGATATGGTGAATCTTTATGTAATTCTCCTGACTATTTTTGTATGAAAATTAAAAAAGGAGAAGGATGGGAAAAACTTTTCCCGGATGCTGAAGAAAGAGATATGGTGCGAAGAATTAATCGCATGAATATTGCGTTACGCCCAGGAATGACAATTGCCGTTCCCAAAAATATCGACCGTTTAACCATCTATGATGTGTCCCCTTTCCCAAGATACATTGATCCCAATGGCGAAAAAACAATTTATGTAAGCCAAAAAAAGTTAGCTTGGGGCGCCTACGATCAGGATGGCGAATTGCTTTGGTGGGGGCCTATTTCATCAGGAATAAGTAAATGTTCTGG
>JACPOX010000108.1:0-7404 GCA_016191305.1 Legionella longbeachae
CTCTTTAATTTGCTACTGTACGACAGCAACAAGAATCTATTAAATCATATTTTTAAGACACAAGGTCACGTGGGATGTAAAAATCTTGGAGAAAGTTCAATTTTGAGTCCATTTCGAGAGAAAAACGTCCTCAAAAAGCGCAGCATAGATGGCTATGTGAGCATTTTTGAGGACGTTTTTCTCTCGAAATGGGCCAAAGGTGGACTTTCCTTGATACGGAGTGACCTTTTACCAAAATTTAGTGTAAGGTTTGTCCCTGAGTAAGGCAACGTGTTATTACTTGCCGGATTACAAAATCACCCTGAGTCACCCCATAAATTGAATTAAAATGTTTTGCTAAAATGACCACCCAACCCGATAAGCGAAAATCCATGCGTTTTTCAGTTTGATCCACCACAATTTCAAATAAACCTAATGAATCACTTTCACGTTCAGTAGCATATTCTTCCATAATTACACGGGCAACTTGTAAATCTCTGTCTCTAGTAGGCCAATTTTGACTCATATGATTCTTCCTAAAATGCTTGACTTAGGTCTCTGTAACTTCACTATCACATTGGGATAATTTTCAAAATTACAAGAGCAGAAATAGAAATTTTATTATTCCATATTTTGACCAAAGCCTCAATATTTAGATCAAATGTCGCTTCAAACTCAATGGTTTGCTTTGGGAACTTCATAGATGGGAAAAGGTATGTAGATTAATAAGACCTATTCCAGCACCACCAATGAAATAGCTTTCTTCTTTTTTTTCCGGTTTGATTTCATCTAAGCTAAAGCATTGTCCTGATAATTTATCACTAAATCCTCCAGCATTATCTTTAATACTTACAATATAATCACTCTCAACTTGCTTTATCACAATTTTAAACATTAATGATTTACCAACAACTAATCCCTGTTTTGCAAAAGCATCATATGAATTTTCAACAAGCTCACCTACCCAATCATCAAAAGAGTTAGGAAGTTTTATTGATCCATATTTATGAAAATATGTCGTTATGAGGTTAGCAATTTTTTCGGCGATATCAATAGGATGAAAGGGATCATTTTTATCTCTGATGGTAAATTTTGTGGCATTATCAGTAATGACAGGAATACAGATACTTTGTTCAAAAACTTTGATAGCATCTTCCTGGTTCTTTCTGTTAATTGTACTTTGAGCTTTCGAAAACATAATGTTATATGGATATAAGTTGAACTTATTGAATTATAACAGAACAAGATTAAGCTAAGCTTAAATATCAATCGAAGAAAAAAAATCGATTAATGCTATGACCATGCACTTCCTGCTTCGCTTTATAATGTATTAGCCATAGAATGTTTTCCCAAGAGAGAATATGATATGTTTATCGTTCTCAATAAATAAAGCCATGACCTACCATATTTTACCCTCGATATTATCTGCAGATCTAACCTGTCTAGGTGATGAGGTGGATTCTGTTATGAAAGCAGGCGCTGATTTTATTCATTTTGATGTGATGGATAACCATTACGTACCTAATTTAACTTTTGGCCCCGCATTTTGTGAAGCCTTAATGAAACGTTTTCCTAAGCTTCCTATAGATGTCCACTTAATGGTCAGCCCAGTCGATACACTTATTGAATCATTTGCCAAGGCTGGTGCAAAACGAATTAGCATCCATCCTGATGCTACAATCCATGTGGATCGAAGTTTAAACCTTATCAAAGAGTTAGGATGTGAAGCGGGCTTGGTTTTAAATCCAGCAACATCTATAGAAGTATTAACCTGGTGCGCGCATAAGCTTGACTTTGTTCTTATGATGACTGTAAATCCCGGCTTTGGCGGCCAAAAGCTTATCCCTGAAGTCATCGATAAAATATCCCAAATACACCAACTTTATCCTAAAGTTGATCTCTGTATCGATGGTGGTGTGACTACAGAAAATATTGCCTCATTGGCACGCGCAGGAGCGAACCAATTCGTTGCGGGATCTGCAATATTTAACAGCAATAATTATACGGCTACGATTAAAACTATGCGTGATCGATTAGCTAATATTACAGGATTTTAATTAGACAAGTTATGAAAAATATTATTCTATTATTATGCGGACTTATATCATTCCAGACTAGCTTTGCACTTACAGGGCAAGCTTATATGGATCGCTTTAATACTTATCTTGCTTTCAGTCAAAATTTGCCCACTACAGACAACGCAACTTTTTTGGATTTTATTAATGGAACAACTGCTCTTTCGACAAAATTACGCGAAAAATGGCTATATGAATTAGCTAAAAACAAAGATTGGGCTCACTTTAACCAATACTATCAAACATCCAATGATCTTAATCTTGTTTGTTATGAACAAATCGCAAAATATAATACGGGTATGCAAGAAGAAGCATTAAAAGCTTCTATTCCTTTGTGGTTAACTGGAGACTCAAGACCCCCATCCTGTAACAGCTTGTTTGATCTACTCTTGAAAGACAGTAACTTCGATCAAAATTTAATTACTCAACGCATTGGTTTGGCTTTAGATAGACGAAATATCCAACTAGCTCACTACTTACTAAAACAATACAAAATACCTCACAAAGCTGAAATACAAACCCTAAATAATGTCCATCAAAATCCAACTAACATCAGTAAACTTAATCCTGGTGGATTAAATGATGAAATTTATCTTTATGGTCTTAAGCGGATGGTATCAATAAACATGACTCAAGCACTTAAGTTATGGCAAGGAAATCAAACCTCAAAAATACTTAATCAAGCGCAACAACAGGCTTTTTTAGCTCATGTAGCACTGTATAAATCCATGCGTAATCATGACGATGCATTGGAGTGGTTTGCTAAAGTAAAACCACAATACTACAATGATGTTTTACTCGATTGGCAGATACGTTTTGCCTTAAAACGAAAAAACTGGGCTGAAGTCAGCACATTAATTAATGACTCCAAAAATAAAAATGAACCCTCTTGGCAGTACTGGTTAGCCCGCTCTCTAGAAGAACAAGGTAAAAAAACAGAAGCAAAAACCCTGTATGAATCTTTAGCTAAAAACAGACAATATTATGGTTTTCTTGCCAGCATCCGTCTTAATAAACGCCCTAGTTTTACCAATGAAATGCCAATATCGAATATGGATATACTAAAACCTTATCAAACGTTTATCGATCAGATCCAAACACTTTACATGACCAAACAAAGTCTGCAAGCATCACGATTACTTAATGATTTTATCAGTGAATTGCCTAAAGATGAGGCCAGTGCGCTAGTTTATTGGATAGATAATAAACTGCAATGGCATGGAAAATCAGTTTACCTGAGTAATAATGAGACGCTTAATAACCAACTTTCTTTACGTTTTCCATTGGCTTATAAAGACAGTATTTCACTTTATTCAAAAAAATATGCGGTTGCGCCAGAGTTCATTTATGCCATTATCCGTCAGGAAAGCGGTTTCAGAGATGATGCAACTTCTTCCGTCGGCGCTCGTGGTTTAATGCAAGTAATGCCTTATACCGCCAAAGTTGTGTCACAAGCTGACAAAATCCCCTACAGTGATCAGAAGCAACTATTTATATCTCAGAAAAATATCAATATTGGTGTCGCTTATTTAAAACAACTGGCAAAACGATTTGGTAATCACCCCATACTCATTGCAGCTGCTTACAATGCGGGTCCAAAACAAGTTGTTTATTGGTTAAAAACACACCCTCCAAAAGAAATTGATGTATGGATAGAAACTTTGCCTTGGCAAGAAACACGCAATTACTTAAAAAACATCATGGCTTTTTATGTAGTCTATCAATACCGTTTAGGCCAAAAACCTAACATGGACAATTTTATGGAACCTTTTTAGACTGATGTCGAAATAGATCAGACCTCATTATTGGATGCCATACAAACTGTGCCAGGTATGGTCGTTTCCCGAATGGTGCTGATCTATTGCGTGAACGTTTACGATTTATTAGCTTGTGCCTTGGGTATTTCTAGCAAAGCGTAATAACACATGATTTGTCTGTTTCTCTGATTCAAGTAAAGCCTCCTTCGGACTCATTAGACCGGCAAACATCGCCTCTAATACCTCATCATTAATCCTGCGAATTTGATTTTGTGGGCCAAAATGTTGTAAGGGATGATCCTGTATATCACCTACCAGATCAGTACGTGCCATTAATAAGGTTGGATGATGGCTGTCTTTTACAATACTGGCATAGATACCTTGCAAGCCTATAGGAAGATAGCCTGTATGCTCATGCCAACGTTTTTGTTTTTCTGGTGTAGCAATAAAAGCAAAAAATTGAGCTACTCCTTTATATTGTTCCTTGGTTTGTCCAGCGACTGCCCATAAAGCTGCTCCGCCAGCAACATTGGCATGTCTTAGTTTACTCACATGAGTATCCAAAGGCATGCTTGCAATTCCTAAATGAAAAGAAACTAAGGCAGATAAACTATTATAAGCACCAGAAGATTGACTAAATAACGGACAGACTCCGCTTGTAAATAAAATAGTAGAATCATCCACCCTACCTGCGTATCGAAAATAATGCAGAGTATGCCAACGTTTTAAACGTTCAAAATGACTAACAAGTTGTGGCGTAGCAAACACAGCGCGAACAGGCTTATCCTTCGTTAAAGACAATCCATGAATTGCTAAAAAGGATTCAAACAGCACCCAACCAGGATAGGCTGTACTATAGGTACAATTATAACCTGCCTTTTTTAACTTCTTGGCCAATATTTCCATCTCATCCCAAGTACTTGGAAAATTGGTTTGGCTGTAGCCTACTTTGGAGAGAATATCCAAATTATAATACAAAGTTGCTACTGAAAGATTAAACGGTAAAGCCATTAGCTGGCCGTTTTTGCTATAAAACTCACGAACCGATTGGATAAAATCTTCTTTGGGTAAGTTCATTCCCTGTTCTTGCATCAGCTCATCAACCGGCTTAATAACTCCTTTAGGTGAAAGCATAATCGCCGTGCCTACCTCAAAAACTTGTACTATTGCAGGTGGATGATGTGCTCTAAATGCTGCTGCAAAACTCGTTAAAGTTTCAACATAATTCCCTTTGTACACAGGTTTTATAAAATAATTGCTTTGACTTTGATTAAAATCATCAGCAAGTAATTTGACTTCATCACCCAAATGACCAGCCATTCCATGCCAAAAAACAAGCTCAACTCGTTTTGCTTGTGCAGGCATAGTACAAAATAGTGCCCCAAAAAATAATATCAGCACTCGTAGATGGAGCCACTTGATGTTGAATAAAAAAGAAGAGCCCTGAGTTAAATTTTTCATGTTAGGAGGTCTGGATAATCACTAAAAACCGCATCTACCCCCCAGCCCAATAATTTATTCGCCAGTCGTTTGCGATTCACAGTGTAGGCACAAAGAACGTAATTTTCTGCTTTGATGGCCTTAACACGGTCCTCTGATAAAACTTTTCGATTAAAATGAATTGAATAACACTCTAACTGTTTTGCCTTCTGTAACCACTCTTCATCCCACTTATCCAAAAGTAAACCCAATGGCATTTCTGGAGCAATAGTGCGACATAACATAAGAGCATCCCAAGAAAAACTTGAAACCAAAGGTAGGTCTTTCCCTTGAGGCCAGTAACGATGAATATGACTCAATACCGCTACCGCTGTTTGTTCTTCTGCACCAGGATAAGGCTTAATTTCTACGTTTGCCTGGATATCCGCAAAAGACAACCACTGCAAAGCTTCTTTAAAATGAGGGATATGAACCCCTTTAAACTCGCGGGAAAACCAGGATCCTGCATCCAAAGATTGCAGATAGGTAGATTCAACCAAACCCAATTCACCACATCCATTCGTTGTTCTTTTTAATCGATCATCATGGAATACAAAAGGTTCACCATCTGCACTACACATCACATCAAATTCAATAAAACGACAGCCCAAAGCCAAAGCTTTGTCAAATGCTGCTAAAGTATTTTCGGGAGCATAAGCTGAGGCACCTCGATGCCCAATAATTTTTTCTACAACCAACAAATTACTTCCCCCCTTTATTATTTGTACTCGCGTAGGGTCTATTGCTTACGATTTGAAGCAACCTCAACAATAGCTGTTAATATCAATTCATTACTTACTTCTAAAACAGGAGATGGAGCCGTGGCTGCATATACAGTATTCATCTCTTTAGCTTGGTAATTTCTTTGCTGAACTGGATTATTCCCTTCAACAAAAACTATATTACTCACACTGTAATTTTGTGCAGGATATGCCTTATTGATCCGCGCAAGCTCGTCATTCACTTGCTGATACAAGCGTTGTCGAACTTGAGAATAAACAGCCTGAGTTTCATCAAAACTTGGTTTAAAATCAACATTAGATATCTCATATTGGGCACCTGGTAGACTCACTGCCTTGGCATTTTTATAAATATCCGTCAACGTAGACTGATTCACTCGCGCTTGTGCTTGGACACGAAGCTTTTCCAGACCAGAACTATCTTGTGACCTGTCAAACTCAACTAAATGCCAATCCCCCTTAGCAATTTGATTTAATCGATCCATAACATCAGCTCGGGCCTTAACCAAATCGGCGCTGGACAAAGTCACATTAATACTAACGCCTAATAAAGCAGATTGCGTTGTAACCCATTGTTTTGCCGAAACCTGGAAATCAATTTTATCAAGAACTAACTGGGGTAGTGGTAATGGATCTGCTGCAAAAGAAATAGGCGTGACCGTAATTAAAGCCAGCATTCTAATAACTATCTGTCGCATGACACCCTCCAATTTTAGATACCAATTAAATAAGTGTATACCAGCCCCCCCCAAGAAACCAGATTATCCTAAACTAATGGATTAAATTCGCATCAAAATAAATTAAAAACTCTAAATTGCAGTAATCAAAATGCCTTACTTTTCAGGATTTTCATTCCTACCATTGATTTAATTAAAAAATAGGAATATAACTTCTGCAAAAATATTTGCAAGAGGAACATAAACATGATTTCTGTGGACAATATGTCAAATAATGACTCAATGCTGAGCAATGATGATTTCCTTGACTACGCACTCACTCATGATTTTGGTGATTTGCACTTTAAAGTAGATCCAGCAACTGGAATGAAAGCAATAATTGCTATACATAACACTAAATTAGGTCCTGCTTTAGGCGGTTGTCGTTTTATTGAATACCCCAGTACCAACGCTGCGCTAAAAGATGCAATGCGTCTTGCACGAGGAATGAGTTTCAAGGCAGCTTCTGTAAATCTACCTTTAGGCGGCGGAAAATCGGTAATTATAAAACCTAAAGGATCATTTGATCGCGCACAATACATGCATCAATTTGGCAAGTTTGTCCATGAACTTAACGGTCGCTACATTACTGCACTTGATAGTGGGACAGAATTGAATGACATGGATATTATCGCAGAGCACACCCCTTACGTAGCCA
>JACPOX010000108.1:7426-15940 GCA_016191305.1 Legionella longbeachae
CAGTTTATCTAAATATGATGGTGATCCTTCACCATCCACAGCTAAAGGTATTTTGTGTGGTATTCAAGCTGCCGTAGCTTTTAAATTAGGAAAAGAAAGCCTTAAAGGTGTTCATGTTGCGATTCAAGGTTTAGGTCATGTGGGATTTTTGCTCGCTCGTCATTTACATGAATTAGGCGCTACACTTACTGTTGCAGATATTTCTCCAACTGCTGTGCAACGTGCTGTTACCGAACTGGGTGCCCAAACAGTAAGTACTGATCAAATTCATAAAGTTCCCTGTGACGTTTTTGCTCCTTGTGCCTTAGGTGCGGTGATTAATGACATTACAATTTCTCAACTGCAAACTACAATCATCGCAGGTGCAGCAAATAACCAGCTAGCTCATACTTATCATGGTAAAAAACTACATGACAAAGGAATTTTATTTGCTGTTGACTACGTAATTAATGCAGGTGGTTTAATTTTTGCAGCCTCAAAGTATCTTAATACTCCAGAGGAGAAATCGAACCAACAAATCGACGCTATTTATACCCATTTGATGGAGATTTTTAGCCGATCAGCCACTGAAAATTTGCCTACTAGTGAAATAGCCGATCATTTAGCAAAAGAGAAATTATCTTAGAGAATAGATTTTATGAAACATCTAAGTCTTACCCCTGAATTATATGAATACATGCTTGATAAATCCTTGCGTGAACATCCTTCGCTGGAGGGTACACGCAAGGCAACATCCACTATGGAGCTTGCGAATATGCAAGTTGCCCCAGAACAAGCACAATTCATGCAATTACTGTTGCGTTTGCTAGGTGCAAAAAATGTTTTAGAGGTGGGTACATTTACAGGCTATAGTGCCTTAGCGATGTCCTTGATGCTCCCTGAAGATGGTAAACTTATTACTTGCGATATCAGTGCAGAATGGACAAGCAAAGCACCTTTTTTCTGGAAAGAAGCGAAACAAGACCATAAAATAGAATTAAGACTTGGGCGTGCTCTAGACACTTTACATGACTTAATTAAAGAAGGCTGGACGCAAAAATTTGATTTCATTTTTATTGATGCTGATAAAACGAACTACCTTAATTACTATGAATTGGCATTAAAACTGATTCGACCTCAGGGATTAATTGCTATAGATAATATATTTTGGGATGGTAAAGTAATTGATGCAAATGAAATGGGTGGACAAACTCGAGAAATCAGAAAGCTCAACGACCTAATTAAAAATGATCAACGAGTGTTTATTAGTTTATTACCCATAGCTGATGGATTATTTTTAGTACAGCCCTCTTAACTCTTCACTTACATTCAGTAAAGGAAAAGTGGCTTCGAACTGTAGGTTGGGCCTGACCCAACAGAAAAATCAGCCTAAGGTTATACCTTTATTGTGCCAGAGGCCCAACCTACAAAATCCTTAATGGCCATGCAAGTGCGAGCAGAGACTTTTATAAAGTGAAATAATTTTAAAGGAGTAATCGACAATGCAAACAAACAATAACCCCTGTGAATTAGATGGTTTTGCATTTTTGGAATTTTCAGGCCCTGAGAAAAAACGCTTGGAGCAACAATTTACTGACATGGGCTTTCAGTCAACTGCTCATCATAAAAATCAAGACATCACCTTGTTCCAACAAGGAAACATTCAATTTATAGTCAATGCAGCAAGCAATTCTCAAGCGGCAACTCATGCCAAAACTCATGGACCAGGTGCATGCGCCATGGGTTTTAGAGTAAAAAATGCCAAAGCAGCTTTTGAGCACGCAATAAAGCAGGGAGCCAGCGCTTTCGAAGATTGTGAACATGCTCATCATGGTTTACCTGCAATTCAAGCAATTGGCGGTAGTGTTATTTATTTTGTCGATGATCAACATCAACCCTTTGCCTCTCATTGGGAACATAAGTCCAACAGCACGGTAGAAGGTAATGGCCTATTAGTTATCGATCATTTGACTCATAATGTGTTTCGAGGAAATATGGATAAATGGGCACAGTTTTATGAATCCATTTTTAACTTCCAAGAAATTCGCTATTTTAATATTAAAGGAAAAATGACTGGGCTGGTAAGTCGAGCTCTTGGTAGTCCTTGTGGAAAAATCAAAATCCCTTTGAACGACTCCAAAGATGATCTGTCGCAGATTGAAGAATTTCTTCATGATTATAAAGGTGAAGGCATTCAACATATGGCATTAACTACTGACAACATTTACCAAACGGTCCATACCTTAAGAGAACAAGGTGTGAAATTCCTTGATGTTCCAGATACTTATTACGAAATGTTAGACGCCCGTCTTCCCTGGCATCAGGAGCCCATTGATCAATTGCACGCTGAAAAAATTTTGATGGATGGTGAAACTGATCCGAAACACGGTTTGTTATTACAAATTTTTACCGAAAATATTTTTGGTCCTGTATTTTTTGAAATAATACAACGTAAAGGAAATCAGGGATTTGGTGAAGGTAATTTTCAGGCACTCTTTGAGGCGATTGAAAGAGACCAAATCAAACGCGGTACTTTAAAAGAAACATCTAATTAACGTAAGTTCGTCAGAAAAGTAATTTATGAATTTCTGGCGCTAAACGAACGTTATCCCGTAAAAAAGCAACGCTGTTTGTACGGGATCCATTAAAAAATAGCAGTTGGATTTAAGAAAACAGCACTGTTTTTCTTATATCCAACTCACGTTTGAGGCCTTTTATGAAACTTGCTAGTTTAAAATCATCATCACGAGATGGAGAATTATGTATCGTCAATCAGGCATTGACTGCAGCAATACGAGTTCCAGAAATTGCACCTAATTTACAATATGCTCTCGATCATTGGCATGTTGTGGAAGCAAAATTGCAAAAAATATATCAACAACTGAATGAAAATCAATTAGAAAATGCCTTTACTTTTGATCCACAACAATGCACATCCCCACTGCCTCGTTCTTATCAATGGGCAGATGGTAGTGCTTATGTGAACCATGTTGAGCTGGTACGTAAAGCCCGTGGGGCTGAATTGCCTGCTAATTTCTGGACAGATCCTCTGATGTATCAAGGAGGATCCGATGCTTTTCTAGGTCCAAGAGATCCTATTTTGGTCGCTGATGAAGCATTTGGGATTGATTTTGAAGCTGAAGTTGCTGTGATCACTGATGATGTTCCTATGGGCATTCATCATAAGAATGCAGGGCAGCACATAAAATTATTGATGTTAGTCAATGATGTCTCGTTACGTAATTTAATCCCCGAAGAGTTAGCCAAAGGTTTTGGATTTTTCCATTCCAAACCTTCTAGCAGTTTTTCTCCAGTAGCTATTACTCCCGATGAATTAGGGTCGGCTTGGGATGGTCAACGCGTGCATTTGCCTTTATTGAGTCAGTTGAATGGACAACTATTTGGCCAACCTAATGCAGGAATCGATATGACCTTTTCTTTTCCACAATTAATTCAACATGCGGCAAAAACCAGAATCTTAAGCGCTGGAACAATTATTGGTTCAGGAACAGTTTCTAACCTCGATCGTAGCAAGGGTTCTTCATGTATTGCTGAAAGGAGAATGCTGGAAATCATCGAGCAAGGTCAAGCCAAAACTTCTTTTATGCACTTTGGTGATCGAATTCGTATTGAAATGCTCGACCAACAAGGAAAAAATCTTTTTGGTGCCATTGAGCAAGTAGTTGAGCGGATTTAACTGATGAAACTTTATGACTATTTTCGTTCAACAGCCTGTTATCGCGTTCGTATTGCTCTAAATATAAAAAATATTGCCTATGAGAAAATTAGCATTCACTTAGTCAATAATGGAGGCGAGCAAAATAGCCCTCAATATCGCGAACTCAACCCTCAGGGCTTAGTTCCTTGCTTAGATATTAATGGTCATATGATTAGTCAATCCCTAGCCATTATGAACTACTTAGATGAAACCTATCCTAATCCTGCTCTACTACCTAAAGATCCTATAGAAAGAGCGACTATAAGCTCACTTGCTCTAATCGTAGCTTGTGATATGCACCCGCTGAATAATTTAAGAGTATTAAACCGATTAAAAGAACAGTTTAAACCTAGTGAAGACCAAATAATGGAATGGTATCATCACTGGCTTAAAACAGGATTTGATGCCTTTGAGGCCCAATTAAAAAATATTCATCGCAGCGAACCTTTTTGTTTTGGCAATACTGTCACAATGGCTGATCTTTGCCTCATACCCCAAGTATACAATGCCAAACGTTTTCATTTCGTGATAGAAGATTATCCACTCATTAATCAAATTAATACGCATTGTTTAACACTGGAATCGTTTCAAAAAGCAGTTCCGGAAAGTTAATCAATAGCAGAAACTTTCATTTAATTCAAAATTATTGTATAATATTTGCATATTTAGTATTTATATGAATCTAAGTGGCAAAATTAAATCACTAATTAGTTGAAATTATTTGTATTTTGATTAAATGAGGAATTGTATATGCAAGAAAAAAATATTGGTTTGCTTGAGTATGATCATCGTTTTAAAATAATATTAAAAGGAAATGAAAATGCAGGTAAATCTTGCATTATTAAAAGTTTTATCGAAGATATTTTTTTAGAAAAGCATGATAGAACTATTGGGGTGGATTTCAATGCCACGAATTTGATAGTAAACAACGAAAAAGTAAAATTACAAATATGGGACTCATCAGGGGATAAACAATACAAAGAAATATCCTCAGAATTTAATCGAGGAGCACACATTGGGTTATTTGTTTATGATGTAACCGATCGAGCATCATTTGATGATATAGAATCATTTATTAAGGAATTTGCAGATAACGATCACGTCATAAAAGTTGTAGTAGGAAATAAGATTGATGACGTTGAAAACAGAAGTGTTTCTTATGCTGAAGCAAAAGAACTAGCCGAAAAATTAGGTTGTTCATTTATTGAAGTATCAGCCAAAACGGGACAAAATATTAATGAACTTTTTCAAAAAGCAACTTCAGAAAAATTGACCTACCTAACATCTATTTCCAGAGAAAAAAAGGAAGAAAATACTAATCTGCCCAGAGACGCAGAACGAATTCCACGAAAAGTAATATCTAACTACCCGTCGTCCTTTTTGAATTTTTCCTCTATGCAACAGACTGATACTAATCAAGTACAAGGCTGTACAATTTTCTGAGGTGGAGATTGCCCTTCTCCCTCAGCTCAATCCGAATTATAGACTCTATCGCTCCCGCGCAGGCGGGAATCTCTCTCTTCCTTTGCCTAATGCCACTATAAAATAAATCCAATCTTGCACGAGATTGACATACATACAAGCATTTGATTTAAAAATAAAGCAATATTCTTAACCTGACGGCTATGAGCCCCTGGCCCAACAACGGGCTATATGTTAGCCTGGCGCTCATGTTGGGCCCGGTGCCCAACACTCTCATTGCCTTAGGAGAACATTACATGGAAAGCTATAAACTGGTACTTGAAGAATTTACAGAAAATATATTAAAAAAAACTTTTGCGAACATCCCTACTTTAGTGACTGAGCTTGATTTAAGTTCCAATCAACTTGGCCACAGAAATGAGGAAGAATTACTCAGGGTTCTTATTAACATTCCAACCTCAATTTCAATTCTTAATTTAAGTTATAATTTTTTTGGCAAAAAAAACAACACCGAATTAGGGACAATTTTTGCCCACATTCCAACTTCAGTGACTACTCTTATTTTATGGGGTAATAGTCTGGATGAGGAGTTATCAATGACCTTTACTAAAATTCCAAAAACCGTTACTACTCTTGATTTAAGTTATAATGACTTTGGTAGTAAAAATGGCACAGAGCTGGCAAAAACTTTTGCCAATTTTCCTTCTTCATTAATTAGCCTTAATTTAAAATGCAATGCGCTCATTAAAAGAAGTGGAGCAGAATTAGGGAAGGCTTTTGCAAATCTTCCACTCATCTGCAAGTTAAGTTTAGAGGACAATCATCTCGCAAACATGGATGGAATAGAATTAGCAATAGTTTTAGCCAATATCCCACTTACAGTGAAAAATCTTGATTTGTTTTGGAATATGCTTGGTTATAAAAGGGGTAAAGAACTTGCAATGGCCCTTAGCAAAATCCCAACTTCAGTGACTACTCTTAATTTGGACTTTAATTATTTTGATAATCGAAGTGGAGAGGAACTGGCCATGATATTTAGCAATATTCCGCCTTCAGTGACTAAACTAAATTTAGGTTCGGAGTGGCCCGGTATATTCAAGCAATTAAAATCAACAAAATTCATCTTATCAACAACAATAACAAATATTATTATCAATGAATCCACATTATTAAATACTCCATGGACAATTAGGCCACTCAAAGCATTTTTTCCTAATCTTCAAAAAGTAAGGCTTTGGGATCATAAGGAAAATAGATTCTTATATGACAATCACCCTGTACATGAAGTAAACTTTCTCAAAAGTTGCGGCATCGTTCCTTCCTTACGCAACCAAGCTCTGTTTTTTGTTGCTCAGAACAAAGAACATGAATCGATTAAAAACAACCTAAACATGCTGCCTCGAGAACTTAATGTGTCTCTTAATCAATTATACAAATAAGCACTACCATTAAGTTAAGGATTTTGTAGGTTGATGTTCATTTTGGGCCATGGGCCCAACCTACATTTTAAAGCCATTGTTCCTTAACTGAACGTCAGTTTCGGATAAGAAACACCTAAGATCTCAGCTTACTTTCGATGTCGCATTAGCGACGTGTCCACAGGGCGCTATTAAAACCAAGCTTTCTCTAGTTGAACAGTTACAACGCCTTCAGGAGTTTTTTCAAGCATACTCCACTGAGTTTTGCATCGCTGTAAATGGCCCACCAAATAATTATTGTTAGTACATTGATATCGCACTGGCATCTGATCATAAATTGTCCCGGAATTAATTGCCTGGCAATGTTCACCGTTTGCTAATTCGATGGCCCAAGGATAAGTTCGAGACATATCAAGGAGTTTATTTTGTTCATTATTTAAAGGAGCTTTTACCATAATCTGCACACTTTCACTCACCCAAGGAGATTGAGGACATACAGCCTCTGTTCGGTTCGGGCCTGATTTAACAAAGCAGGGATC
The DNA here is from genome assembly GCA_016191305.1 of Legionella longbeachae. Classification (GTDB taxonomy): domain Bacteria; phylum Pseudomonadota; class Gammaproteobacteria; order Legionellales; family Legionellaceae; genus Legionella; species Legionella longbeachae_A. The sequence goes on from JACPOX010000108.1 coordinate 14,503, forward strand.
ATAAGTTTTACCATTCGCTACACACCGCCAGGCATCTTCACGTACTATTAATTGAGACTGGGAAAAACATTCTCCACTGAACGTAGTAGTTACTTGAGGTGTTACTTGATCGGTTACGTCACCATAAGGCCTGTATAATTTTAAAAAAGTATCATTTGCTGCCACTACAAAAGAACACAAACACAATATTACACATAGTACTATTTGCATCAGAATGCTCCCTCTATGAATTGAGTAAGGCCATAATAAAAGCCGAAATACAAGACGTTTTGGCCAAGACTGTAGAAATACCAACATCTGGTAGTGTATCATCACATTTTTAGATAAAGCTATTCATAAAATTCAGGAGTAAAAAAATGACCGAAGTTTTTACCATAAAACAATGTTTAGATGGTGAAATCAGTATAGATAAACAGGTTACTGTCCGAGGTTGGGTAAAGACTCGTCGTGACTCTAAAGCGGGTTTATCTTTTATTAGCTTGCATGATGGTTCTTGCTTTTCTCCTATTCAAATTGTAGCCACTGATGGTTTAACAAATTATCATGATGAAGTGATTAAACTCACATCAGGATGCTCAGTGATAGCCAAAGGAAAATTAGTACACTCTCAAGGTAAAGGTCAATCTTTTGAAATTCAAGCGGATCAGATAACGGTAGTCGGTTGGGTAGAAAATCCTGATAGCTATCCTATTCAAGCAAAGCGCCATACTCTTGAGTTTCTACGTGATGTAGCGCATTTACGTCCGCGCACCAATACAATTAGTGCCGTGACTCGGATTCGTCATTGCCTATCACAAGCTATTCATCGATTTTTCCATGAACAAGGCTATTTTTGGGTACATACTCCTATTATTACCGCAAGCGATTGTGAAGGTGCTGGTGAAATGTTTCGCATTTCAACATTAGATTTGCTGAATTTACCAAAAAATGAATATGGACAAATTGACTATAATAAGGATTTTTTTGGTAGAGAAACGTTTCTTACCGTTTCAGGACAGTTGAATCTGGAAGCTTATTGCATGGCAATGTCAAAAGTGTATACATTTGGTCCAACTTTTAGAGCTGAAAATTCAAACACTAGCCGTCATTTGGCAGAATTTTGGATGATAGAACCTGAAGTAGCCTTTGCTACCTTAAGTGATATTTGTGATTTAAGTCAGAATCTGCTGCGTTATTTATGTAAGGCTGTTTTGAACGAACGTCCTGATGATATGGATTTTTTCAATCAGTTTGTTGCTCCTGGTTGTATTGAACGTCTGGAACATATAACAAAAACCGATTTTGAAATCATGACTTATACAGATGCTATTAATATTCTGGAAAAAAGTAATGTTTCATTTGAATTTCCAGTAAATTGGGGTCTGGATTTACAATCAGAACATGAACGCTATCTGGCGGAAGTTCATTGCAAAAAACCGGTAATATTGACTGACTACCC
>JACPOX010000108.1:15981-18017 GCA_016191305.1 Legionella longbeachae
ATGGAAAAACGGTTGCAGCTATGGATGTATTAGCACCAGGAATTGGTGAAATCATAGGCGGAAGCCAACGTGAAGAGCGTCTGGAAATTTTGGACAAACGGATTGAGGAATGCAACCTCAATAAAGACTCCTACCAGTGGTATCGAGATTTGCGCCGCTATGGTACAGTGCCTCACGCAGGCTTTGGATTAGGTTTCGAACGTTTGGTAAGTTATGTTACTGGATTAACAAATGTACGCGATGTTATTCCTTTCCCACGTACACCTGGACATGCGAATTATTAGTAATAGGTCAGGGGTAGATGCCAAAATCTTGGTAAAAGGTTGGATTTGAGTGCTGGTTGAACGAAAAAATTGTGAAACAAGCGCAGAATAGATGGCTATGTGAGCATTGGTTCGCAATTTTTTCGTTCAAGATGCGCCAAATACGGCCTTTTGGTGTGTGGGGCTGACCTTTTACAATTATTAGGGTACACCTTTGGGCGGAGGTTAATCCATCGCCCAATCAGCTAAAATACCTTCTCCTAAAACCAAAACTCTATCCATTTGTTTGGCCAATTGCTGATCATGTGTAACTATTACTAAAGCAGTATTCATCTTTCTATTGAGATCCAGCATCAAATCAAAAACTTTGGTTGCTGTTGCCTGATCCAAATTACCCGTAGGCTCATCTGCTAACACACAGGAGGGCTGATGTACTAAAGCTCTAGCTATAGCAACTCTTTGTCGTTCTCCTCCAGAAAGCTGTGCAGGTTTATGGGTTTTTCTGGTATTAAGGCCAACATCATCAAGTATTTTATTTGCTTTAGCTTCTGCATCCTTTATTGAAACTCTTCCTAAAATTAAAGGGATAGAAACATTTTCAAGTGCAGAAAATTCAGGTAATAAATGATGAAACTGATAAATAAAACCTAAACCTTGATTGCGTAACTGACAACGCTTTTTTTCATTGATCCTTTGCCAATTTACCTCTTTGATACATACCTCTCCACTTGTTGGCTTATCCAATCCACCAAGTAAATGTAATAAGGTACTTTTCCCAGATCCTGATGGGCCAATAATTGCCAGACGCTCTCCTTGAGCAATAGTCAAGTCCACACCTTTCAAAACCTCTACTTTAGAAACACCATCGTTGTAGGACTTACACAATTTTTTGGCATTTAAAATAATATCATTCATAATGCAATGCCTCCGCAATTACCGTTTTTGAAGCGCGCCAAGCTGGGTAAATTGTAGCAATAAAGCTCATTATTAAAGCCATAAGGCATACTTTCCATAGATCAGCAAACATGATGTTAGAAGGTAAATAATCAACAAAATAAATGCTGGATGACAACACTTTAACATGAAACCAAGCCTGCAGATGATTCACAATGGCAGTTGCATTTTTTGCCAATACAATCCCACCAAGCAATCCTAAAAATGTACCCACAATCCCTACCATCATCCCTTGGACAATGAATGTCCATAATATGGTAGAAGGAGTTGCTCCTATCGTTCTTAAAATGGCAATCTCAGCTTGTTTATCATTTACAACCATGACCAAAGAAGAGACCAAATTAAATGCCGCAACCGCAATGATTAATAAAAGGATGAGAAACATCATCGTCTTTTCCATTTTAACCGCTTGGAAAAAAGCGCCATATTGTTCTGTCCAATTACCCACTTGATATTCACCACCTAACAGATGAGAAATTTTGTCAGACAATTCTGGAGCTTGATATACATTATTTATTTTCATCTTGATGCCGGTTACATCATTACCCATTTGCAATAATTTTTGGGCATCACCCAGATTAATAAAAGCCAATTTGGTATCAAAATTAAACCCTGTGCCTGCAGAAAAAACGCCCACTACAGTAAATCGTTTAAAGCGAGGAATCATCCCTGCAGGAGTAACTGTAGCTTGAGGAATCATCACCGTGACTTTATCCCCTATCATTGTTCCCATACTATCAGCTAAGCCTTTACCCAAGATAATGCCGAAATCCTTTAAATTACTTAGAGTCCCCGCAAGTAATTTCTTCTGTAAATGAC
>JACPOX010000109.1 GCA_016191305.1 Legionella longbeachae
GATATTTTTGATACAAAAAAACAATTAGTTCTTAAATATATGAAACAAGCAGTAGAGTTGTATTCTAAATGTGACAATGAGGACGATGTTCAATACAAGGAGCAAATGAGTACCTTACTCCAAAGTATGCGCTCTCAAGAACATGATGTACAACAACGTAGAACCCAAGAAAACAATACAAATTCTATGTATAGCTATTTCTCAAAAACATTTTATAAAGCTAGTGAAAAATTAATGGGGAAAGGACAATTGGGTCAGATAGTCGATTTTTTGATTAAGGAATTTAATGAAAGATCAACCACTAAAGGCCTTGTGTATAATTAATATGCATTAGCTTAAAAACATATATTGGCATTATTTGATATAATTAAATACAACTAAAAAAACTTTTGGTTAAAAAAATGCCTTTATTTATTATAGATTTTGATGACACTATTGCCTCTAAAAATACCCATAATGCGGTATCTGAAATTACTAGCGGAGGCATAGATGCTATATGGGCAGTTATCAAAAAAATTCCCCCCATAGGAAGTCCAGAAATTTGGCAAGAAATTATTCGTTCGATTCTTAGTCATGAACATCGTCTGGCAATTGCATCTTTTAATGCATTTGGCGCGTCAATTATTCCTAAATACCTCCAAGAAATCATTGGGTTAAATTTGGATGAAATTTCACACATACATGTTGAATCTTGGCTTCCCTTAAATCCTAACATTGCAAATAAAAATGATCATATACGCTTTGTTATAAAGGATATGGGGTATTCAGGCACACCAGAATCAATTGTTCTTATCGATGATGATCCAAAAAATATTCGGGCAGCGCAGAACAATGGATATAAAACAATACATGCGATTGATAATTACCTACAAAAAGTACACTCTTTAAGCAAAAACTGGAGTCAATCAATCGATACCAATAGCTTTTTTAATACAACAGTTCACGATAATAAAAAAGACAAACCCAATCCAGAGACAAAATGCACGATTATGTAATGTGAAACACTTAAGAATGCGTTAATAATTGTACAATATAATTAAATTTAAGACATATTAATATATGACTCTTGAATGTTGTAATTTTATTGTACGAATTTCAGGCATCTCTGGGGGTATTATGACAGAACATAAATCAGAAAAAAATGTGGAAAAAGCTTTAAGATTAAAAAACCTTTCAGAAAAAGCTTTAAAACATTTCCAAGAATCTGATACCCACAATATTTTTGAAGATGGCGAAGATGAGCTCAAGATAGTTAGACTTTATAATGATCAATCTCCTGTTTATTTTCTTGTTTCTCAAAAATTAGGAGCGGGTGCCTTTGGTGAAGTATCGCTAGGAACCCAATTGGATATCAACAATGGCACCACAATTGATAATTCAGATGTTGCAATTAAAATTACTGATTTTACTGAAGGTGGTACAAAAATATGGGATATTGAGTCAGGAAAAGCGGAAACTGAGCATGAAAATAAAGTTCTTAGTAAAATACAGCAGTCTCAGGGGTTTTCCATAGGAACAAGAAAAAAAAATATTAAAACAATTCTTGATATAGAGTCAAATTTATCATGGGAACGTGAAGCTCAAATCCAAGAAGCTATAGTTGCGATGCCTTTGTACCCTGGGAAAGATATGCAACATCAGAAACACAAAGATAAATTCAGCTATGGTTCCATGACTTTTGCTGAGTCAGCATCTACCCTTTGTAAAAATCTTGCTAATTTACATGATAATGGCATCATTCATACCGATTTGAAACCTGCCAATATTATTTGGGATCCCGAAAAAGGTCAGGCCAATATTGTTGACTTTAATCGTGCCCAATTTAGTGACCCTGAGCAAACATATGTGTTCTCCAAAGCATCTTCAGACAAAGAGTACATGGCTCCTGAATGTTTTACCAAAGGTAACTACAGATTTTCTCAAGCAAGTGATGTTTTTTCGTTAGGAAAAATCCTTAAAGAAAAATTTGACATATCAATGAAAAACAGCCAAAAGGAATCTTTATCCAACCAAAAGCACTTAAGTTATGACCAATTAATAATACAACCTTTTCTTGATAGAATGACCAATCTATGAAGAAGTGATTAAAACCATTGAGCTATTAACTCGTGCTTTATCGACCCCTGTAATTGATACTGAATTATTAAAAAATGCACAACAATCCAGTCCAAAAACAAATAAATTTTTCAGTTTTAAAGACAGATATCAGCAAATAGTTGATGAAGTTAATGAATCTATAAATAAAGATGAGCAGCAATTTAAAATCTAACTCAAACAATTCTTCAAATTTGAATGACTTATTCTAAATGAACCCCCTATGGGGTTTTTATTTTCGTTCAGAACAGTAGATATTCCTAACAGAAGCCAACTTTTTTAAGATTTATGATTATACTATGAAGAGAGACTAAATCTGGAAGACATGAGGGATGATTATGATTAAAGGTTCTGAGCTCTTAATTGCCGCCCTAGAAAATGAGGGTGTAAAACATATTTTTGGTATTCCTGGTGAAGAAAATCTTGATGTTGTAGAGGCGATTCGTAATTCGTCTATCGAACTGGTATTAACCCGACATGAACAAGCAGCGGCATTTATGGCAGCCACATATGGTCGATTAACCGGTAAACCCGGTGTTTGTATGACAACACTTGGTCCCGGTGCTCTAAATCTCACTACTGGTGCAGCTTATGCCCTTCTTGGAGCAATGCCTGTAATCATGATTACCGGACAAAAAGGTATTTTATCCTCGCATCAGGCTCGGTTTCAGATGGTGAATACTGTTGCGACTATGCAGCCATTAACAAAAATGTCTCGTCAAATTATTTCACCCTCAATGATCCCAACCATCGTGCGTGAGGCATTCCACCTCGCACAAGAAGAAAGCCCTGGTCCTGTTCATTTAGAGCTCCCTGAAGATATTGCGGCTGAAAAATGCGAAAATGTTGCGCTTATTTCCCCACATCCAATTGAATATCCCATAGCATGTGAACAAGCCCTTGATCGAGCAGCGAAGATGATTATGCACGCCAAGCGTCCTTTAGTCATGCTCGGTGCAGCAACTTCGCGACCAAGAGCAACTACTGAGCTGGCTCAATTTATTTTGCGTACAAAAATTCCTTTTTTTACTACTCAAATGGGTAAAGGGACGGTTACTGGAGCAACAGAATATTATATGGGCACTATATGGGCACAGCAGCACTTTCAGAGCGAGACTATGTCCACGAGGCTATAGACCAAGCTGATCTTATTATAACCATCGGTCATAGTACCGTAGAAAAACCGCCTTTTATTATGGGAAAAACTGATCTTAAAGTCATTCATGTCGGCTATGAATCAGCTACCGTGGAACAGGTTTATTTTCCCCAAGCAGAGCTTATTGGCGATATGGGCCCCTCATTAAAATTGCTTGCAGATAAGATCGAAGGCAAAATCCCTCATGCAAATGCCCTTCTTCCTTTACGCGATGGTATTTTGAATAAAATTAGTGCCAGATCAACCGAAGATCGTTTTACGCCACAACGATTAGTTCATGACGTTCGACAAGTAATGCCACATGATGGGATTCTCGCACTAGATAATGGGATGTATAAAATTTGGTTCGCGCGAAATTACCGAACTCAAATGGCAAATACTCTACTACTCGATAATGCTCTCGCTACAATGGGAGCTGGGCTTCCATCAGCAATCATGGCCGCGCTAATGTATCCTAAGCGACGCGTGATGGCTATTTGTGGGGATGGAGGATTTATGATGAATAGCCAAGAGTTAGAAACCGCCGTCCGACTTAAATTAAATCTGATAGTACTTGTGATAGAAGATCACTCTTTCGGAATGATACGGTGGAAACAAGCAGTTGATCACTTCCCAGACTTTGGACTGACGTTCACCAACCCTGACTTAGTAAAATATGCACAAGCATACGGAGCACACGGCACAAGAGTTGAGACCATTGAAAGTTTTCAATCCATTCTGGAGGATGCGTTTACTTCTGGAGGCGTTCATCTTGTAGTTTTTCCAATTGATTATTCAGAAAATAAGCGTGTTCTTGTGGATGAGTTACAACAACACTTCTCTTCTGCGAAAAAGAGATGAACATGAATAAAAAACTTCAAGTAGTACAGGCCTTTGATCGAGCATTAATAAAAGAAATACAGGCTGACGATGCTCAAGCTCTTGAAGCAAAGCTTAATACAGCCGCATTAACTTTAAAAAATCGCAACAGCTGGCTAAAGCCACATGAGCGAATGGGCATACTGAAACATACCGCTCAATTATTAGCATCCCAACAAGAGAAATTCGCCCAACTTATTGCTCGAGAAGGAGGAAA
>JACPOX010000110.1:0-1685 GCA_016191305.1 Legionella longbeachae
TCAGCAAGCAATTCGGCTTGATGATCCTCTACAATAGTGTTGAATTTATAAAATGCGTTAAAAAAATGATCATGGCCAGATTCTTTACCTGGAACAAAATCCTTCATAGACCAATTTTTGATTGTTTCTGCATATATTTCTGGTTGATTCATCAACTCTTTAGTATACAGGCCAGTACAATCTGGTGTATTTTTATTAATCATCCCCGTGGATGGAGTGAGGCAATAATTACTTTTAGATGCTAAGTCCAACATTGTTTCAGGATAAGCTCCGCCGGCTAAATGGTAGTGTAACTCTCCGCCTTTGGGCATGCTTTTGAAAAAAGCATATAAAGCATTGGGATCTTTTTTTATATTGTCAAAATAGGATTTGACATTAGCCTGTGCAGAAGAGAAACAAAAAAGAGCAATAAGGCATGGCGCTGATTTAATATAGTTCACGATGTATTATATGTTATCAATCATAAGTGAATTATCGCATATTTATTATTAATTCCCAACCATTGTATTTGGAAGATATTCATAGCAAAATAATTTATAGCGAGTATGGCTTCGGATCAATGTAAGGTGGACATGGCCCTATCTACATCTAACATTTATTTAAATCATTCCAATGCCGCACTCTTGGTGAGAATACAATATCAATTAGGATAATAAATATGGACCATTTTTTATCAAAATTTTTTACTGTTTTTTCTGCTTTATTTTTCTCTGTGATGACAGCTGATTACTGTAACGCGGCATCTGAACTGAATAATACTACAAATAAATCAGGCCTGACGATTAATGTTGGTATTTATGCTCCTTTTTCAAATGATTCTGCTTTTATTGGAAGAAATATGTTGGGTGCCATGGAGATAGCGCGTGATCAATTAAAAACTTCTAACATAAATTATGAATTTTATACTTTGGATACAATGCCGAGTAATGCTAATGCAGTAAGAACTTTGCAAAAATTTATTGATATTCATCACATTCAAGTGCTATTGACTGAAAGTGCTGTTAGTGGGGCACTCGTAGCACCATTAGCCAAAAAAAATAATATGATCCATTTTTGTTTGACTAACAGTACTGCAATTTCTGATGGAAAAAATAATTTTATGGCACAAAGCCCAAACCATCAACAAGCTGCAGTTTTGACTCAAACAATGAAACCAGAATTTATTACACAATTTAAGCAGGAATATTTGAGTCAACCGATCACTGAAGCTGGTTATGCTTTTGATATACTTCATTTACTTCATAATAGCGTAGTTCTTGCCATGAAAACCAATTCTGAATTTTCAAGTCAAACGATTGCAACACATCTTTTAGCTCTTGAGTCTGGGGCAGGTGTGATGGGAATTTTTAATCTAAATATAAAAGGTGTATCCTATCTAGACAAAATGGCATGAAAATTTTTCATGCCATTCTTAAAACCTCCCTTTAATTGATAAAGGGAGGCGATACTACTTATCTATTAGCTAGAGCCATTCCTTCTAAGACTGTTAATGCTGCGTAGAGTTGATAGTCATTATGCATTAAGTCATCCATTTGTGCTTTAATGCCCTTGATTGTTGCAGCATTTGTATTATTTTTATTAGTTAAATGACCACTAAGACTTGCTTCACTAAAACCAGTCAGATCATTATTTTTAGTCATAGTTTTGGGTATTTCTAGTTCATTTACCACGATATCAGGCACAAT
>JACPOX010000110.1:1748-6381 GCA_016191305.1 Legionella longbeachae
AATTTCAGCCGCAGAAGCAGAACCATTATTAATTAATACAACGATTGGTGCATTATGCAATACATCAAGTCCTTGGGATAAAGCAGTAAAATCAGATCCTGGTAAACGACCCTTGGTAGAAACAATTGTTTCTGGCTTACCTGATTTGTCTTTCCCTAGGAAGGCATTAGAAACTTGGATGGCTGAGTCAAGCAACCCCCCTGGATTATTTCTTAGATCCAATACTAGACCTTTTAAATTACCACCAGATTTTTGTTTTAATTGCTCTATGGTTTGCAACATATCTTTTCCAGTTAAAGCTTGGAATTGAGTTAAGCGAATATAGGCATAACCAGGCGCAAGTAATTTACTTTGTACACTTTTAATTTGGATTACTTCACGTATCAAATTAAAAGTGAGCGCTTTGTTAACACCCTTGCGTAATATAGTAAGTTCAATAGTGCTGCCTGCTTTTCCACGCATCAAATTGACTGCATTTTTGAGAGAGAGACCTTGCACTGACTCTTTGCCTAATTTAATAATGTAGTCACCAGATTTGATACCTGCTTTAAAGGCTGGTGTATCAACTAGTGGTGTAACTACCTTAACAACGCCATCTTCCATGGTTACTTCCAAGCCTAAACCGCCGAATTCTCCGCTGGTAGATGTTTGCAACTCTTTGAATTCATCTTCATCTAGATAGCTTGAGTGAGGATCAAGACCAGTTAGCATACCGCGAATGGCATTATCAAAAAGCTCCTTATCATCAACTGGTTTGACGTAATATTTTTTAATTTCACCTATAGCATTAGAAAATCGCTGTACGTCTTCTAAAGGAACGGCTTTAGAATCAGAGTTGGAACTGGATGAATCTGTATTGGCCTCATCTACTGCAAAGCTTGTTATTGGTAACATAAGAGTAAATGCATACACTAGTGCAAGCGTGCATGGATATAATTTTCTTATTAACATAGCGATCTCCTCAGATGCAAGGCCACGAAATAAGCCATCTTCTTTTATTGTAATTATTGAGATGCAATTAAGGTGCCAGGGATGCTTATGATAACCAATTTAATGGTGGAATAGCTTTTCCCCTTAGTCTTATTTCGAAGTATAGACCGTTTTGTTTAATTCCGCCGCTATGACCTACACTGGCAATTTGTTCATTTTGATGTACCTGCTCTCCCTTCTTTTTAAATAAGGATTGATTATGAGCATATAAAGTCATAAATCCTTGTCCATGATCAATTATAAGCAGCAAGCCATAGCCTTTAAGCCAGTCACTAAATACTACTTTTCCAGGATAAACAGCAGTAACCACTGTTCCTTCTTCGGCAAAAAATGTCACTCCTTGATGCATTTTTCGTAAGGTTCGGCTCTCAGTCTGTATTGGTGGCGGCAATTTTTTGCGCATTAGCTTAAAGGGGCCGTGTGCTTGGGGGATACTTTGTTGAGACAATGATTTTAATAAACGTGTTAAATTGTCTTTATTTTTTTGTACTTCACGCAGAATGTTTTGTTTATCCTGAATTTCATTGTTTAATGATTGAATTAAACTTGTATGATAACTTTTATTTTTTTGTAATTGTTGTTGATGTTGGGTAAGTTCTATTTTTAGTTGTTGATTTGCAGTGAGCTCATTATGAAGCTTTTCTTTATTTTCATTAAGGCTACTGCGAGTTATATCTATCTGTTCAATAAGTTGTTGACGTGATTTAACGATATATTGGTAATAAGTTAAAATACGACTTACTTGATTGGGATCATTTTGATTGAGTAGCCATTTAAGAGGTTGATATTCTCCCATTTGATAACGAGCGCGCACATGATCTGCTAATAACTCCTGTTGAGTGGTTAATTGTCTATTTAATTGATTTACTTGATCTTGTAAACCAACAATTTTATGTTCTTTATTACTTATGTCGCCTTGGAGAGTACGGAGTGAGTGAATACTTGCACCAATCTGTTTTTCAGTTTCTGCTAATGCTCTATTTAAAACCCCACGTTTATCATGTGCAAAGCTTAAGTTTTGTTGCAAACTATTAATCTGCGCATCTAATTGCTTCAGTTTATTTTGTGTTTGGAGTACAGATGAAGGTGGTTTTTCTGCATGAAGACTAAAACAAATTAACATGCCAAAGATTAATCCGTTAAAATAAATTGTCATATTTTTTTCTAGCCTCCTAAATATTTTTCTCTAATAATATATGTCCAGTCATTTCAGTAGGAGGAGTAATGCCTAGTAAGGTTAGTATTGTTGGCGCTAGATCAATTAAACTTCCCTCACTACGTATAAAATGCCAATTACCACCAACATATATTAGAGGCACGGGTTGGCTAGTATGAGCAGTATGTGCTTGATGTATTGCCTCGTCAAACATTTCTTCAGCATTACCATGATCCGCGGTGATAAGTAATTCTCCCCCTTGTTTTGCTAATGCATGTCCAACCTTGCTCATGCATTGATCAAGACATTCTATGGCACGAATTGTCGCATCAAAATTTCCTGTATGTCCTACCATGTCAGCATTAGCATAATTGCAAATAATGACATCATAAGCATGACTATTGATTGCTTCAATCAAATGCTCTGTTAATTGTGGTGCACTCATTTCTGGCTGTAAGTCATAAGTAGCAACTTTGGGTGAAGGAATCAGAATTCTTTCTTCATTTGCAAAAACCTGCTCATTTCCGCCGTTGAAGAAAAAAGTAACATGAGCATATTTTTCTGTTTCTGCGATACGTAATTGACTTAAACCATATACAGTAAGAACCTCACCTAAGGTGTTATTTAAAGGTATAGGAGGAAATGCTTGTATTGTTGGCAAATTTTTATCATATTGGGTCATGGTGACAAAGTAGGATAAATGAGGTTGTATGGATCTGTTGAATACATTAAATGAAGGATCTATAAACGCGGAAGTTAATTGTCTGGCTCTATCTGCCCGAAAGTTAAAAAATAAAATGGCATCTCCATCCTCAATGACCTTCTGTGTGCCTATTGATGTAGGCGGGATGAATTCATCTGTTAAATTATTTTCATAATAAAACTTAATTGCAGTTTCTGCATCGGAAAAATGGTGCTCGCTTTGACCTTGGGTTAATAGTGTGTAGACTGGTTCTACTCGTTCCCAACGATTGTCTCTGTCCATTGCATAATAACGTCCGGTGATTGAGCATACTCTGGCTACTGGATGTTTTTGGAGTTCCATATTGAGCTTATCCAGACTATTCAATGCGCTTTGTGGCGGTGTATCACGCCCATCCAGAAATAAATGTAAAAAAACTGAAGTAAATTGGTGTTGTGCGCATAGATTAAGCAGGGCAAATAAATGTTGCTCATGACTATGAACTCCTCCTGGAGAGAGCAGTCCTATAATATGCAGAGATTTGTTGGTTTTTTCTAATGTATCGATTACTTCTAGGAAGACAGGGTTATGGGTAAATTCGTTATTTTTTATGCTTTCGTTAATTCGGGTAAAATCTTGCTGGATAACTCTACCTGCACCTATATGCATATGTCCTACTTCTGAATTTCCCATTTGTCCATCAGGCAATCCAACCGGTAAGCCAGATGCTTGCAAAAGAATATGTGGGCATGTGCGCCACCATTCATCCCATTGTGGTGTGTTCGCGTGAGCAATCGCATTATGTCCATTATTCTTGTTATATCCCCAGCCATCCAAAATCATGAGCAACAAGGTTGCTTTTTTTTTCATGCGATACTCCATTGAATTTTTTTAAAGGAGTATACCTCACTTAGAAGAGGAGTTACATTTTTACCCTAAAAAGGGTAAACTATGCACCATTTATCAGAATAGGAAGAGTTGTTTTGGAACAAAAAATTCCTCAGCATGTTGCTATCGTTATGGATGGAAACGGTCGTTGGGCAGAAAGTCGAGGTTTGCTACGTATTGAAGGTCATAAAGCAGGCGTAGAGTCTGTGAAAAAAATGATTCGTAGCTGTATGACAAAAAAAATTCCTTGTCTCAGTTTATTTGCTTTTAGCTCCGAAAACTGGTCTCGACCCGCTGAGGAAGTTAATTTTTTAATGGAACTTTTTTTGGAGTCTTTGCGAAAAGAGCTTTTTGAGCTTAATCAACATGGGATATGCATACGTTTTACCGGCGATAGAAATTTATTGTCCTCACTGTTGCAAAAACAAATGCAAGAAGCAGAAGTTTTAACAATAAATAATAAGCAATTAATTTTGAATGTGGTTGTGAATTATGGTGGCAAATGGGATTTGGTAAATGCTGCTAAAAAAATAACTCGAGCTGTGATGAGTGGTGAATTAGCAGTGGATGATATTAACGAGGTTAATTTTGCTCGTTATTTGGACACCGCAGATCTTCCTGATCCGGATCTATTTATTCGTACTAGTGGTGAATTGCGGATTAGTAATTTTTTCCTCTGGCAGCTTGCATATACGGAGCTTTATTTTAGCGATGTTCATTGGCCAGATTTTGATGAACATGAGCTTGAACTTGCTTTAGCTTCATTTAATAAAAGAAAAAGACGGTTTGGACAGGTATTTTAATCATTTCTATAAAGGCAAGGGCATGTTTATACAACGTTTAATTACAACTCTTATTTTAGTCCCATTAGTTTTGGGACTTATTTTTTATGGTAATCATTGGCTTTTGGGCGGGAT